>NZ_WTLC01000003.1:0-206748 GCF_011378875.1 Pseudoalteromonas sp. Z9A5 | reverse complement strand
TTGGCTGTGCACTTCAACTGTTTTTTAAACTACCTTATTGATTTATATTATCAAATTGTGGGGATTCCTCAGGGTCAAATCTTGACTTCACACATTAAGAATCTTCAATTTTATTGACCACTACAAATGTCTGCTCATGGCACACTGCCGCCATCCCTGATAGCCTTGTTTATTAGGATTATCGTTATTTAATATCAAGCTTAATTACCGAACTGATTTATTCGCTAGTCTGAACGTTAACTTTATTGAATTTACTTGAATTTTTTTACATACCTTAGCGTTATAAAGTTAATAATGGCAAGTAAAATTGCTATTTCGTAGCGGCTGTACGCTACGGCTATACCAATTAAGCCCATATTCCAAATACTTGCTGCGGTTGCTGTGCCTGACGTAGTGCGGTTGTTTTTTAAAATAGCACCGCCGCCTATAAAACCTATACCAGTAATAATGCCTTGTAACATTTTAGATTGTGCTTCGCCCGATTCGAGTACCGACATGGCAATAAGTGCGTACCCACATGATGCAACAGCAACGAGTGGAAAGGTTCTAAGTCCGGCACCATCATGGCTACGCTCTCTGTCGTATGCCATAGGCAGTGCTAGTAAGTAGGCAATACCTAAGTGAATTAGGTTATCTAGTATTTCGTTCCACTGTAAGTCAATTTCCATATTTAGCCTATGTTAGTTAAGTTTGTTAATAATAAGCAGGCAAGTAGCAAACAGTAAGCCATTAATTTATATGTTATTAATCAATTGCTTAATGGTTTTATGAGTTTTTAGGTGGTGTTTGTTAAGAAGCTTTTACATATATTTATTACTATTTTACTCAATAGTTAATTGGTTTTATTAACGAGTTTGTAGAAGAGTTGAAGGTTTAATAATAAAGTTTTATTTTAATTCCTTACTATTTTGTACATATTTTTACAGCGTAATTTTACAAAAAGGTTAAAATTAAAGCATTAGCCAGCATTCAGGATGATTAATGCGTATTTTAGTTATTGTTGTTTTTTTACAAAGTTTACTCGGTTGTACCGCTGTAGGTGTATTGCTTGATGGTTCTGCACGCTCAGCTAGTAGCTCAACGAACTCAGGTACTTTTGTAAAAGACGAAAACGGCTTGAGTTTCTCAAAAATGGGATACGCAGTTGATTCCGCCATAGTGGAATTTGTTAAAGATGAAGGTAAGCCTAATCAAACATGTAAGCAAATAACTAAAAGTTTAAAAGAATGTGTATTGATTGAAAAGCAATCTCAAAATGAAAGTATTACTAAGCCGCTATCGGATGAAGAGCTGATAAGTGTTAGGCAATAGGTAATAGGTAATTTCATACTCATTTAATTACTTGCTCAATAGCTACTATATAAAGGAATACTCATGCGATCTATTTTTACGATAATTTTATTACTTTTTCTTAGCGGATGTACTGTTGCTGGGGCGCTTATTGATGGGCGAGCTGAGTCTAGCGCGCGAGATGAACAAATTATAAATAACCAATCAGGTTCAGAGCCTAGTAAAAATCCGTTAACCCTTACACCAAGTGATAGTAATGGATTTAGTTTTGCAGATGTTGGATTGAAAATAGATTCGGCGTTAGTTAATTTAGTTAAAGGTAAAAGTACGACCACTCAAGTATGTAGGCAAATAACAAAGAGTTTAAAAGAGTGTGTAGAAGTTGAAAATTCTACACTACACACTAATGAATCTAAGCAGACAAAAACTGATGATGAAATAATAAGTGTTGGTCAATAAAGCTACTTATAAAAAAATAGCTGTGATCGTAGCCAGCTTGCATTTCAAGTGTAAGTGGGTAGTTTTTTTGATTAGCAACAGCTATTAAATTTTGAGGCTTAAGCTGCTCTTCTAAAAAGTTGTCGGCATCGCCTTGGCTTACTAACATAGGTAAATAGTTAGTTGGCTCTGCGTTTTTCATTAACTCACAACTATCGTATTGTGTCCAAAGCGCTTTATCGTTTCCTAAATAGCCAGTAAATGCTTTTACACCCCAAGGGCATTCAATAGGATTTACAATAGGGCTAAATGCCGAGGCACTTACAAACGTAGTCGGGTTTTTAAGAGCAACCATTAATGCTCCATGTCCGCCCATAGAGTGACCACTAATTGCTTTTGTACTTGTTACCGGAAAATGTTGCTCTATTAATGTAGGTAATTCGTTTACAACATAATCGTACATATTAAAGTGTGTGTTGTAAGGAGCTTGCGTAGCATTTACGTAAAAGCCTGCACCTTGTGCAAAGTCGTAGGTGTCTTCATTTGGTACGTTTTCGCCGCGTGGACTGGTGTCTGGCGCTACAATAGCAATACCTAGCTCGGCTGCTTTTTTAAATGCGCCGGCTTTTTGCATAAAGTTTTCGTCGGTACAGGTTAAACCCGATAGCCAATAGAGTACTGGTACTTTATTTGCTTCGCTTGCGCCAGGTGGTAAAAATACGGCAAAACGCATAGTGCAGTGTGTACTTTGAGCGCTGTGAGTATATTGTTTATGCCAACCACCAGCTACTTTTACGCTTGAGATATTTTCTAACATACTTAATCCTTAAAAGCCGTATACTTAAAAGTATTACGGCTTATTAATAAGCTATTTTACGAATGCAGTTTATTAGTAATGAATGACTGTACGAATACTTTTACCTTCGTGCATTAAATCAAACGCTTCGTTAATATCTTCAAGACCCATTGTGTGTGTTATAAAGTCGCTAAGGGCAAATTCGCCAGCCATATAACGTTCAACAATTTCAGGAAGTTGTGAGCGACCTTTAACGCCACCAAATGCGCTACCACGCCATACACGACCAGTAACTAGTTGAAACGGGCGGGTTGATATTTCTTGGCCTGCACCTGCTACACCAATAATGACAGATTCTCCCCAACCTTTATGGCAACACTCAAGCGCTGAGCGCATTACGTCAACATTGCCAATACACTCGAACGAGTAGTCAACGCCGCCGTCAGTCATTTCAACAATAACGTCTTGAATTGGCTTATCGAAATCTTTTGGATTAATTAAATCGGTAGCGCCTAGTTTTGTTGCAAGGTCGAATTTAGAGGTATTAATGTCTACACCAATAATACGGCTTGCTCCAGCCATTTTTGCACCAATAATGGCTGATAAACCAATACCGCCTAAACCAAATATAGCCACGGTGTCGCCAGCTTTTACTTTAGCTGTATTTGTTACTGCGCCCATACCGGTAGTAACGCCACAGCCTAATAAACAGATTTCCTCTAAAGAGGCTTCTTTGTTTACTTTAGCAAGTGAGATTTCTGGCAATACTGTGTACTCAGAAAACGTAGATGTGCCCATGTAATGATAAATTGGCTGACCGTCTTTAAAAAAGCGTGTTGTGCCGTCTGGCATTAAGCCTTTACCTTGTGTTTCGCGTACTGCTGAACACAAATTTGTTTTACCTGAAGTACACATTTTACACACGCCACATTCAGCAGTGTATAAAGGAATAACGTGATCCCCTACTTCAACACTCGTTACGCCCTCGCCAATAGCGTAAACAACACCAGCGCCTTCGTGACCTAAAATTGCAGGGAATATGCCCTCAGGATCTTGACCCGATAAAGTAAATGCATCGGTATGACAAACACCAGTAGCGGTAATTTTTACCATTACTTCGCCTTTTTTAGGCATCATTACATCAACTTCTTCAACACTAAGTGGTTGATTAGGACCCCACGCAATAGCCGCTTTTGATTTAATAAATTCAGACATGTATTTTCCTTTAACGGGTTATTCAAAAAGTAATTGTAGACCCAATGTGCTTGGGTGATGGGCTTATTGTATTTGTTTCTCAAATAATGATAATCTCGATTTTATTAAAACACTTTTACAGTATGGTAATAATGGCGCGTTGGGATGGAATAGATGAATTTATAGCCGTAGGGGAAGAGGGCAGCTTTACTGCGGCCGCTAAAACACTTGGGCTTTCGGTGGCACATATTAGCCGACACGTAACAGCGCTTGAGCAACGATTAAATACGCAACTATTAACTCGTACAACCCGTAAAGTGGTGTTAACCAAAGAAGGCGAAGTGTACTTACATCAAATAAAACATGTACAGCACGCTATGGATGAAGCAACTCAAGGACTGGCTCAACAACAAAGCTCCCCTAAAGGGAAAATAAAACTTACCGCACCGGTTATGTACGGAGAGAGCTTTATTATGCCCATTGTGCATAATTTTATGAACGATCACCCTGACGTAGAAGTAATTGCTACATTGAGCAATGAGCAAGAAAACCTGTTAGAAGGGGGATTTGATTTAGCAATAAGACTAGGGCATTTAAAGGATTCAAGTTTAAAAGCGCGGCGTTTAAGTGCACGGCGTTTTATTATGTGTGCGTCGCCTGAGTACTTAACTCGATTTGGCGAACCTCACACCTTAGGTGAACTAAACAGTCATCAATGTTTGATTGGCAACAGTAGTTACTGGCGAGTAAATGAAAATACGAAAGACAAACATATTAAAATAGCAGGGCGATTACAGTGTAATAGCGGCTGGGCGCTGGTGGATGGTGCTAAAAAAGGTTTAGGTATTATTCAGCTACCTGATTACTACATTGAAAACGAGATTAAAACTGGCCAATTAGTGCCTATTTTAACTGCCTACCAGCCTCAACAAGAAGGTGTTTGGGGGGTTTATCCACCAAGGCAGTTTGTAGCAACTAATGTACGCGTTTTACTCGATTATTTAGTGAAAGGGCTGAAATCAGAGCAATAATATTAATTGCTAATTCAGCTTGTTTGAAATATAGCCAAGTATCAGATTTTTAAATTATTTCTTACATTTTACGCCATACCCAAAGGCACTTTTTTCGTGCTACTATTGCCCAATACTTTTACGATAAGTGTTAAAAATAATATGTTTCAACCGGTTAGCTTATTTATAGGGCTTAGATATAGCCGTTCCTCAAAAGGAAATGCGTTTATATCATTTATTTCGTTTTTTTCTATTGCCGGTATCGCTATTGGTTTAATGGCATTATTTACCGTAAGCAGCGTAATGAATGGTTTTGAAAATAGCTTAAAAACCAATATGCTTGGGCTTATTCCCCATGTTGAAGTTCAAGCTGATAAACACACTGCCACACAAATGAGCACGTTAAAAACCGACCTTGAGCAATCTCCTTATGTTGACCATGTCAGTTTATACCGCCACGGTGAAGCTATTTTGCAAACCAATAAAGATTTGCACGGGGTTTTACTGCAAGGCCTTTATGATGACAATGGGTCTTTATATAAAATTACCGATAAAATCGTACAAGGTAATTGGCAAACCGTTCTTAATAAAAACTACAGCATTGCTATAAGCCGTTACTTAAGCCGTAAATTAGGTGTAAGCGTTGGCGATAAATTACGTGTAATTATGCCTAATGCCTCAACCTATACTCCTCTTGGTCGCGTGCCAAGCCAACGCTTATTTAAAGTAGCAGCTATATACGAAACGGGTTCTGAAATAGACATGGGGCTTGCTTTTACAAGCGGAGCTTCGCTGCAAAGAGTGCTAAAGCTAGATAAGAATACCGCCCCTAATTTAAGTATATCGCTGCATGAACCCTTTGCACTCGACGAGTTTATTGAAGCTAGCCAACGCATATTAAAAAGCTATAACTACAGCGATTGGCGTAGTAGCCAAGGTACTTTGTTTGCAGCTGTTGCAATGGAAAAACGCATTATGACCATGCTATTAGGTTTAATTGTGCTGGTGGCTGTGTTTAATATTGTATCTGCATTAACCATGATGGTAAGCGAAAAACAAGGTGAAGTAGCAATATTACAAACGTTAGGTTTAACGCCATCACAAGTGCAAAAAGTGTTTATGGTGCAAGGACTTTATAACGGTGTAATTGGCACTGCAATTGGGGCTTTTTTAGGTGTTATGTTTAGTTTATATATTAATGAGCTACTTGCTTTTGTTGGCTTAAACTTACTTGCGGGGATAGAACTTCCTGTAAAATTTGATATTTTAAGCCTTGTTATTATAGCACTGGGCAGTATAGCAATGAGCTTTTTAGCGACCTTATATCCTGCGCGAAAAGCCGCAAAAGTAAAACCAGCAGAGGTATTACGTTATGAATGATTTAGTTATTAGCTGTAAAAATCTAAGTAAAATTTATCAAGATGGCAGCAATCAAGTAGAAGTATTAAAAGGCGTCGATTTAGCTTTACAGCAAGGCGAAATGCTTGCCATTGTTGGTAGCTCAGGTTCGGGTAAAAGCACGCTTTTACACATACTGGGTACATTAGATACCGCAAGTTCTGGTAGCGCTAAAATTAAAAACCAAGACGTAGCAAAGCTCTCGCGTACAGAGCAAGCTGCTTTTAGAAACAAAAATTTAGGCTTTATATATCAATTCCATCACCTATTAATGGAATTTAGTGCAGTTGAAAACGTAGCAATGCCACTATTAATTAAAGGTTTAAGTGCCAAAGACGCAAATGCACAAGCGCTCGATATGCTTGAAAAAGTAGGGCTTGCTCATCGTAGTTCGCACAAACCTTCAGCGCTTTCGGGTGGTGAACGTCAACGTGTTGCTATTGCTCGCGCACTTGTTACTAAACCCGCATTAGTACTTGCTGATGAACCAACGGGAAATTTAGATAAACAAAATGCGATTAAAATTTACGATTTAATTAACGAGCTTAACCAAAGCTTAAATACCAGTTTTGTAGTGGTGACGCACGATTTAGAACTTGCCGATAAGCTAGGTAAAATAGCTTATTTAGACGATGGTAAACTAGCTATTAAAGAGTCGCAGCATGTTGCTTAGTGCATTTTTAAGTAAACGCTTTAGAGCCTATTCAGGTCATAAAGATGAAAAAAATGGCTTTGTTAGTTTTATCGCTAAAGCCTCTACTATTGGTATTTTATTAGGCGTAGCTGTTTTAATTGTGGCGCTGTCGGTTATTAATGGCTTTGAGCAACAACTAGTACACAGATTATTAAGCGTTGTGCCGCAAGTTGAATATGTAGCACCAAACAGACCTATTGCAAATTGGTCTCAAAAAATCGAGAACTTACAAGCGCAACCTCATGTTACAGGCGCGGCTCCATTTATTGCCGTTAATGGTATGGCGCAATATAAAAGCCAGTTAAAAGCGATTGAAATTAGAGGGGTTGAGCCATCGTTAGAAAGCAATGTATCGGCTGTAAACCAGTTTACAAGTGGTAAACTAGTGAGCCAGCTAGGTATCGATGATGTGATTTTAGGTAAGCAAATAGTTAAACAGTTAGATGCAAAAGTCGGCGATAACGTCACTTTACTGATCCCGCAAATAGGTCAAAAAGGTCAGTCGCTATTGGCACCCAAGCGAGTAACACTTACTCTTGCTGGTGTTATAGAAATGGGAGGACCGATAGACAGTAGTGCTGCGTTTATTCATTTAAGTAAGGCTCAACAAACACTCGGCTATGATGAAACCCAAGTTACAGGATTACGATTAAGTGTTGATGATGTTTTCTCGGCCCACCAAATAGCCCTAGACATAGGGCAAACTATTAATGACTATGTTTATATTTCTAGTTGGTTTAGGACGCAAGGCAGTCTATATCAAGATATTCAAATGGTGCGCACCATTGTTTATATTGTTGTATTTTTAATAATTGCTGTAGCGAGTTTTAATATTGTGTCCTCCTTGGTGATGGAAGTACGTGAAAAACAAGGTACTATCGCAATTTTAAAAACCATGGGTGCAAAAGACAGTACCATTTTAGCCACTTTTGTAATGCAGGGTTTAACTCAAGCATTTGTAGGTGTTGCATTAGGTACACTTATTGGTGTTGTTTTGGCCCTTAATATAAGTGAGTTATTCACTTGGCTTAGCTTACTGTTTGGTGCGAATCCGCTGGAAGGTGTGTACTTTATAGAGTTTTTACCTAGTAAATTAGCACTTGAAGATATTGGCATTACGGTTATTGTTACTTTTGTATTAGCAATATTTGCCACTATTTATCCCGCTTTGCAAGCTACTCGTGTAGATCCCGCTAAAGTGCTTGGTAATTAAGCCCAAGCACTTAAATAAAAATTAATAGGGTGGTATTAGTAAATCTGTTAAACTAGGTGCTTATTTAAAATTAAGCAATAACTGCTTGGTTGCTATACCTCACTTTGGGATTTACTTTGACTAATAACGATATTTTACGCCGCATTCGCTATACTTTTAATTTAACTGATACCGCTACGGTTAATGTTTTTGCAGCCGCAGAACTTACAGTTACAACTGAGCAAGTAATTGCATGGTTGACTAAAGAAGGTGAAGAAGCTTTTACCCCAATCAGTGATACCGAGTTTGCTAGTTTTTTAAATGGGTTTATTAATACTAAACGTGGCAAGCGCGAAGGCGAGCAACCTGAGCCAGAGAAAAAGCTAAACAACAACATCATATTTATGAAGCTACGTATCGCTTTAAATATGAAGGCAGAAGATGTTATTGCCACACTTGCACTTGTTGATTTTGATTTAAGTAAGCATGAGTTAAGCGCATTTTCTCGTAAAGTTGATAACAAGCATTACCGTGTTTGTAACGATCAAATATTACGTCTATTTTTAACTGGCGTACAAAAGCAAGTTCGCCCAGAAGAATCTGCGGAATAACCAGCTTTTTAGTTAATAGGCTTTGTATGCGCGCAATGCACAGTACAAAGCCTTAATTACTATCTGTTCTAAATTTTAACAAGCACCTTTACACTTACAGAACTCCTTAGTCCCTCTTATTTTAAAACAGTCACTTTTGTCTTCAATGAATTTAAATTCACTTTAATTAAATAAAAAATAAATATTGTTAATTCTTCTGATCAAAAATAATTCAAGTAATAGACGTTAAATATCGTGTTGTACCATGCTAAAGTAACAGTTAATTAAATTAACTTAAGACTTTACAGCATGAATCATAAACTTGATCACGTTTACTTCAATATCTGATAAATACTTTTATTATTAACACGGAAGAATAATTATGAATTATATCCATAGCACTATCGCGCAATTAAAAAATAGTAGCCCTGCACAATGCGAGTTTTATCAAGCTGTTGAAGAAGTACTTGAATCACTCGAACCTATCTTAGAAAACTCAGAAAAATACCAAAAAAATGCCATTATTCAGCGTTTAGTTGAGCCTGAACGTCAAATTATGTTTAGGATTCCTTGGGTTGATGACGAAGGAAATATTCAAGTAAATAAAGGCTACAGAATTGAGTTTAACTCTGCGCTTGGTCCTTATAAAGGTGGCTTACGTTTTCACCCGAGTGTAAACGCCAGCATAATTAAGTTTTTAGGTTTTGAGCAAATTTTTAAAAACGCTTTAACCGGTCTTCCTATAGGCGGTGGTAAGGGCGGTGCTAACTTTGACCCTAAAGGGCGCTCTGATGCTGAGATAATGCGTTTTTGCCAATCATTTATGACTGAGCTTTATCGTCACATTGGTCCAACAACCGATGTGCCCGCCGGAGATATCGGTGTAGGAGCAAGAGAGATTGGCTACATGTTTGGTCAATATAAGCGCCTAACGGGTCGTTACGAAGGCGTGTTAACCGGTAAGAGCTTATTATGGGGTGGATCGCTAGTACGCAAAGAAGCAACAGGGTATGGCGCCGTTTATTTTGCCGACTACATGCTAAAAGCACGCGGCGATAGCCTACAAGGTAAGCGCTGTTTAGTGTCGGGTGCGGGTAATGTTGCTATTTATGCTATGGAAAAATTATATCAAATGGGGGCAACACCCATAAGTTGTAGCGACTCTCGCGGTACTGTTTATCATGAGTCGGGTATAGATTTGAGCCTTATAAAGAGTTTAAAAGAGCAATCACGCGATTGTTTAAGTGTATACAAACAAAATCATGCAGATGCGATTTATATTAACCAAAGTGATTACCCTAAAGACGGGCATGCTGTTTGGCGTTTTAATGCTGACGCTGCCTTTCCATGCGCAACACAAAATGAATTAACACAGGCAGATGCAAACGCATTATTAACGGGTGGTTGTGTATTGGTAAGCGAAGGGGCAAATATGCCCTCAACAAAAGAGGCTATTGATTGCTTTATTGCTGCAAAAGTTGCGTATGGACCAGGAAAAGCCGCTAATGCTGGCGGTGTTGCAACGAGCCAATTAGAAATGGCGCAAAATGCGAGTATGCAAAGTTGGACTTTTGAAGAGGTTGATGAAAAGCTAAAACAAATTATGAAAAATATATTTGTTACAGCTAACGACACCGCAATAGAATTTGGTGAGCCAGGAAATCTTTTATTAGGCGCTAATATTGCAGGTTTTAGGCGCGTTGCTGATGCAATGATTGAGCAGGGTGTTGTTTAATTATCAGCCTAACCATTAGTTAACTATCATTTTAAAAGTAAGTTTAAATAGCAAACTTAACTTATTTATTTTGTAATGATCCGAATGAAATTTTAAAACTAGCCATTAAATTGAGAATATTGTGGCTAGTTTTAAATATTAACGCCATTAGTGCACTATAAGGCTATAAAGCGAGGCTATAACAGCGTAGGATCAAGTTACTTTCGAATGAAAAATAGGTTTGCACTTAGGTGCATTAACACAAAAATTTATGCAACTAACTGCAAAACCATCACTTCCTAATGCGTTACTTATTTCTATCAGCACACCACAGTTTAAAGGTGACGAGGCGATAGAGTCGCTTGCTGAACTTGCCCGTTTGGTTACTACTTTAGGATTTAAGGTAGTAGGCACACAATCACAAAAGCAAAGTTCTACCCAAAAAGTTAATGTATTGGGCTCGGGTAAACTTACCGAAATAGCACACCTCACAGGTAATAAAGGCTCTGCTGCAGATGGGCAAGAAGATGATTTACTCGATGAAGATTATTTACCTGAAATATCTTCAGAAATTCCATCAGATAAACTTGATTTTGCGTGTGCCGATGTAGTTGTATTTGATTGTGATTTAACACCGTCTCAACTTCGAAATGTAGAAAATCAGTTAGGCGTAGAAGTATTTGACCGCACCGGTATTATTATTGAAATATTTAGCCGCCATGCGCGTACTAAAACGGCAAAATTACAAGTTGAAATAGCTCGCCTTAATTATGTAGCGCCACGGCTTCGTGAAACATCAACCGGTGATAAAGAACGCCAAATGGGTAAAGGTGCAGGTGAAACTACACTGGAGCTAAATCGCCGTAAGGTTCGCGACCAATTAGCAGAGCTAAAGCGTGAGCTTGTAAGTGTTCAAGATGTAATGATGGACAGGCGAACTCAGCGCTCAGAGCTTTTCTCAGTGGCTTTAATTGGTTACACCAATGCTGGTAAGTCATCAATGATGCGTGCAATTACAGGCAGCGACGTAGAGGGTGAAAACAAGTTATTTGCAACGCTAGATACCACTGTTCGAGCATTGTATCCAATTACGCAGCCTCGTATTTTGGTGTCAGACACCGTTGGTTTTATCAAAAAATTACCACATGATTTGGTTGCTTCATTCCACTCAACATTAGCTGAAGCGCATGATGCGTCTTTACTTTTGTATGTTGTTGATGCATCAGATTCATCTTTTCGCTCACAGCTTGATGTAGTGCATAAAGTACTAGCAGAAGTTGGGGTTGAGGGTAGTAAAAAACTATTGGTATTAAATAAGTCTGATCAATTAAGTATTGAGCAACAGCAAGCGCTAATGGATGAATTTCCTGATGCGATGATGACATCTACTCGTAATCCAGATGATATTAGTAAACTACATAAATATATTGTTGGTATAGCGCAAGACGATATGGTTGAAGATGAAATTATTATTCCTTACACAGCAAAAGGTATAGTAGGTGAAATTAGATCGAGTATGAGTGTTATTAAAGAAGAGTATGAATATAGCCACATAAAGCTAACTGTGCGCTCTAATATCATTGATTTAGAAAGATTAAAAAAACGCATGCTTGATTTATAATAATATTAAGGCGAGTTGAACTTTCAAGATTAAACCTCGAAAGATAAACAGTGCCTAAGCTATATCCGTAATAAAATTAGTGCAGTGATTAATGTTGTGCTAATTTTATTTTGAATGAGATGTTTAATGCACAAGCGTAAATGGCGTGGTATTAAAGAGCGCGACAGAGCATTGCATTCGTAGTCTAGGAATTCCCGCTTCCATAAATACATTCCCTTGCTGTACAAACCCATTTTTTTTGAAGCGTTCTACTTCGTTTAAAATACAATTAATACTTACTTTTTCTATGCCTTGGCTTGCTGCTAATTCAACAATAAAGTTGAGTAACGATTTATAAACACACCGATTACGATGCTCAGGTAGGACAGCTATTCGACCAATTAATCCATCTACACATAACCTACCAGTAGCAATAGGTGTTTGAGTTTCGTCGGTAACAAGTACATGCAGCGCAAATTCATCGAGGCTATCAAACTCAATGTGTTTAGGAATGTGTAACTCGTATACAAAAACCTTTTCTCGGATTTGTTGTAATACGTCTTTTTGTGTATCCCAATCTACTTTTTTAACTTGATAGCCCATGGCAAACTCCTATTGTAGCAATCAGCCTTGATCAATATTAAACCAAATTCCCTCATTTACCAGTGTAGTAAAAGTTTGTAGAAAAACGAGACTTGGCTTTATTAAACTTAATTCTGAACTTTCAAACTCGCCATGATCGGTAAGTAATTTAACGGCATTTAAATCGCTAAGCAATAAGCTATAGTTTTCACCGTTTACACTTAATAGTAATTCATCTTCGAATAATTGATAAATAGCACGCGTGCCACCTAAACGTTCAAATACGATAGTGCTATTGTTTAATGCATTGGTTATTTGCTCAGTGGAAAATGGGTCTTCAGTTGGTGCTAAATCCATTTCGTGCTTAGGCTGGCTTAATGTAGTGCCTAACCATTGTTTAAATAACGTGTCGTTTTCAAGCAACCTTTGCATTAAGGCTTTAACTTTATTTACTTCAGTGCTATTGAGTTCACCTTTTGACTTTCTAAGCATTAGGTTGTGATCGGTATAGCGCTCTTGTCCGGTTTCGGTATCAATAATATGATCGGCAAAACTTGAAAGTAAATCTTGTTGATTTGGGGCTCTAAAACCAACAGAGTAGTTTAGTGCATTTTCTAATGCGTAACCTTCATGCGGGCATCCCGGTGGAATATATAAAATATCGCCTGGTTCTAATATGCAATCTATTACGGCTTCAAATGCTTCTACTTGCAGTAACTTTTTGTTTTGAGCAAACTGTTTAAGTGTCGGATCGGGCAGACCTACGCGCCAGTGGCGTTTGCCTTCACCTTGAATAATAAACACATCATACTGATCTAAATGTGGACCCACACCACCGCTTGGAGTTGAATAGCTGATCATTAAGTCATCTATTCGCCAGTTGGGAATAAATCTAAATGGTTCTAATAATTGCGCTGCTTCAGGATGCCAATGATCAACAGCTTGCACTAATAAGGTGGCATTTTCGTCTGTTAACTTCTCAAAGTCTTCAAATGGACCTTGGTACGTATCCCATTCGTTATTGTGATTAGTTACAATTCGCGACTCAATACTTTCTTCCATTGCCAGACCGGCAAGTTCGTTAGCATCAAGAGGGTCCTGAAAATCACTAAAACCTTGTTTTATTAAAAGCGGTTTTTTTTGCCAAAAATGACTTAAAAATTCTTGCTCAGATAAATTATTTATTTTTAATTGATACATACTAAAGCTCATAAATTAGTGCAATTAATTTTAAAACAAAAAAAGCGAAAGGAGACCTTTCGCTTTTTCATTTATTTAATTCAGTTTTTAAACTAAATCATCAATAAACTCAACAGCGCGACCAATGTAGTTAGCAGGTGTTAGTTTTTTCATTTCTACTTTAGCATCTTCAGGAAGGTCTAAACCATCGATGAAATCAGCCATTATTTCTTTATTTACACGTTTGCCACGTGTTAAATCTTTAAGTTTTTCGTATGGCTTTTCGATGCCATATTTACGCATAACCGTTTGAATTGGCTCGGCTAGTAATTCCCAGTTTTGATCAAGCTCGTCAGCTAGGCGTTGCTCGTTTACTTCAAGCTTGCTTACACCTTTAAGAGTTGATTGATATGCAATAAGAGCATAACCCATACCAACACCTAGGTTACGTAATACCGTTGAATCAGTAAGGTCACGCTGCCAGCGAGAAACTGGTAATTTTTGTGCAAGATGAGCAAAAATAGCGTTTGCTAATCCTAAGTTACCTTCTGAGTTTTCAAAATCAATTGGGTTAACTTTATGTGGCATTGTAGATGAGCCAATTTCGCCAGCAATAGTTTTTTGCTTAAAGTGATTAAGGGCGATGTAACCCCACATGTCACGGTCAAAATCTAACAATATAGTGTTAAAACGTGCAATTGCGTCAAACAACTCTGCAATATAGTCATGCGGTTCAATTTGTGTAGTAAATGGGTTTAGTGTTAAACCTAAGCTTGATACAAATTTATCTGCATGTGTATGCCAGTCGTAATCTGGGTATGCGCTAAGGTGAGCGTTGTAGTTACCAACAGCACCGTTAACTTTACCTAGCATTTCTACTTGTGCAATTTGGTCACGTTGACGTTTTAAACGCATGTATACGTTAGCAAACTCTTTACCCATAGTAGATGGTGTAGCAGGTTGCCCGTGTGTACGAGTCATCATTGGAATTGTTTTGTATTCAATTGCTTTAGCTTTAATTGCGCTTAAAAGTTCATCGCAATAAGGAAGTAAAACGTTTTTACGCGCTTCGCTTAGCATTAAACCATGAGATAGATTATTAATATCTTCTGAGGTACAAGCAAAGTGAATAAATTCGTTAATTGCGTGAAGCTCACTGTTATCGGCTACTTTTTCTTTTAGTAGGTATTCAACCGCTTTAACATCGTGATTTGTAGTGCGTTCAATATCTTTAACGCGTTGTGCATCAGCTTCACTGAAGTTATCTACAATGGCGTTAAGTAGTGCATTTGCTTGCTCGCTAAATGCTGGCACTTCTTTGATATTGTTTGCTGCAGCTAACGCTTGCAACCAACGCACTTCAACGGTTACGCGGTATTTGATTAAGCCAAATTCGCTGAAAATACTGCGTAGTTCAGTGGTTTTGCTGCCGTAGCGACCATCCACTGGAGAGATAGCCGTTAACGCTGAAAGCTCCATAATAACTCCTAAATTTTAGTTTGAACGATAGTTAAATTTTTGATTTAGCAATGGCGAGTATTTTTCTTTTTGCAAAGAAAAAATGACGGCGTTTACCGCCCATTTGACGCCATAAAACTGCACTTCTAATGCCGGCTAGTAATAACGCACGGATTTTATTTTGAGTGAGCTGCTGTTTTAATAACTCGGGTTTACCATAAACCTGTATTCGGTGCCCAAGGGGGCTCAGCACCGACGAGTATATATCTGCTAAACCGGCAACAACGGTGTCATCGGTAATAGCAAAGTGATCTAAACGACGATGAATATCATCAATTCGTTTACCTAATTCGTTTAAGCTTTTATCGTTTGCACTTAGCGCACGCTCAAGCTGCATTAAACCACCTACGTATTTTACTATTTCAACATCTTTTTGAGCGCCAGCAGTTAACTGAGCCATTAATGTTTTATAGCCATCACGTAGGTTGTCAGTACCTTGGTAAACATCTTCTGGCGATGCCGGTGATGTTTGAATAATGCTTGAAAATAATACTTCTAAGTCGTGCTCATTATTACTGCCATACTGCGCAATTTTTTGAACTTGCTTGGCTACTTGGCACATAGCGGCAAGCGCCATGACTTGGTGTTCGTTCATTACTTGATCACCGAGTCAATAATACCACCACCTAAACACACATCTTCTGCATAAAATACGGCAGATTGACCAGGCGTAACTGCTTTTTGTGGCTCGTCGAATAATACGCGTGCCATGCCGTCTTCGCCTACTAATAGGGTACAGCTTAAGTCTTCTTGGCGGTAACGAGTTTTTACTGTGCAGCGAGTGGTGCCCTTAGGACCAATGCGGTCTACCCAATGAAGTTGGTTTGCATTAAGACCATTACTGTATAGGCGAGGGTGATCTTTACCCTGACCAACCACAAGTACATTGCGTTCAAGGTCTTTATCTACTACGTACCATGGTTCACCCGAACCTTCTTTCATACCGCCAATTAGCAAGCCTTTGCGCTGTCCAAGTGTGTGGTACATCAAGCCTTCGTGTTCACCTACGTTGTTGCCATCAGTGTCTTCGATTACACCAGGTTGAGCTGGTAAAAACTTTTGTAAAAAGTCTTTAAATTTACGCTCACCAATAAAACAGATACCGGTGCTGTCTTTTTTATCGTGAGTGATTAAGTCTTGTTCTTCTGCTATGCGGCGTACTTCTGGTTTTTCGATATCGCCTACAGGGAATAAAGTTTGACCAAGGTGCTCGTGGCTTAAGGTATATAAAAAGTAGCTTTGGTCTTTATTGTTATCAAGTCCGCGACACATTACGTATTTGTCACCGCGAAGTTCACGTTGAACGTAATGTCCCGTAGCAATAAAGTCTGCCCCAAGAGCTTGTGCAGCAAACTCTAAAAAGGCTTTAAATTTAATTTCTTTGTTGCACATTATATCTGGGTTTGGAGTACGACCCGCTTTGTACTCTGCTAAAAAATACTCAAACACGTTGTCCCAATACTCTGCTGCAAAGTTAACAGTGTGAAGCTCAATGCCTAACTTATCACACACTGCTTGTGCATCTTTTAAATCATCAGCGGCGGCACAATACTCATCATTGTCGTCTTCTTCCCAGTTCTTCATAAACAGGCCTTCTACTTGGTAGCCCTGTTGTTGTAATAAATATGCAGATACAGAAGAATCAACACCGCCGGACATGCCAACAATGACTTTAATGTGACTATTTTCGCTCATGAATAATTTCGCTTATACAGATTGCTGTTAACTTGGAAAGGACGCGATTATAGCATGTATTTTGTTTGTGCTTAAAGAGTGTAGGGCGGCAAAGGACATAATTTGTCACTATTTTATTTATATAACAAATAGCAAACTCGACTTAAGGCGTTTTTTAAGTCATGTACTTAGTACAATGCTACTTTTTTAAATTAACAATGAGATACTTATAAGATCAATGGAATGATTTTAAAGTTATAAAAAATAGTGTTTTCTATTAAAGCGACTAAAGTAAATATAGGTTTAATGGGAAGTACGGCAATGAAAAATTTGTTAAATACCAATTACGTTAGGGTTGTTCTAAATATAATCAATGGAATGAATGTATGCACTATGCTTATCAAGTAAATAAGATAAAATCTTTAATTGAACACTATACCTGTAAATCTGAAATTTACCCCAATGATCTATTAACGAGTACTACGAGCGAGTTTAAAATAGCTGCATATCATCTTTTTTATGAGTTTATAAAGCTAAAAAGTTTTCGTATTCATCAAGACCCTAATCATATACATGAATTATTTTCTTTAATTAAACAATCATCTTTAAAAAATCAGGTTGAAAAAAAGGTATTCAATCATATCGAAGCTTGGTGGCTTGAATGGTCTTTTGTTTTAGAGATGGAGGAAATGATAAACCATGATAAAAATAGTCCACCAATGGCTTGTTTATCAAAAAATACAATTTACTCAATGCGAAAGCATGAGTTAAGCCATTACGAAAAGCTATTTACAGTGTTACCCATGCCTGTTTGTAATGTATGTGCAAAAACGGGGAATATTTTAAAAGTAAATCAGCGGTTTATAGATATATTTGGATATACAATTAAAGATATTCCAAATATAAGTGTTTGGTGGGATAAAGCATACCCAGATCCGCAATACAGGAAGGTTGTGAAAGAGCTTTGGAGTAGCTCATTAGATGATGCTCAAAAAAATAACAATGATATTCCCGCTAACAATTATCGTGTTTCTTGTAATGATGGTTCTCAAGTGGTGATGGAAATATCGGGCATTGATATTGGTGAAGAAATTCTAGCCGTTTTTAACGATGCCACAGAGCGTTTACGAGCTGAAGATTTACTAAGAGATATGGCTTTTCTAGATGCACTAACAAAAATAGCTAATAGACGCAGATTTGACGAAAAGTTAGCAGATGAATTTAAAAAAGCGAGTGATTCTAAAGGTACCTTATCTATTATCATTATTGATATAGATCATTTTAAACAATTTAATGATTTTTTTGGTCATGTAGCAGGAGATACCTGCTTACATGATGTAGCACAGAAGATTGCCTCTACAGTAAGTCGACCAGAAGATTTTGTAGCTCGATATGGTGGCGAGGAATTTGTTGTTTTATTGCCGCAAACAGATACTCAGGGGGCGCTATTCATAGCGGATCAAATACAAAAAGCGATTGAAGATTTAGCTATTGTGCATAAAGGTAGTTTTACTGGTTTACTCTCTTTAAGTATGGGGGTAAATACTATAGATAAAACCAGAAACTATGACATGCTAGATTTTGTAAAAGGGGCAGATAGCGCACTCTATTACGCTAAAAATCAAGGTCGTAATTGCATAGCATTAAATCCTAGCTAATAAATAACTTAATTATAAATAGCATCAAGGTTTAAAGGCTCTTTTTGCAAGCTGTCTGTTATGCATTTTAAAACTAAATTACTTCTCAGTGGTAATGTTTTAATTTCCTCTAAGGTATGCCAATTAGCCGATATAATATCGGAGTCAATAGGTTTGGGCATTTGTGTTTTTTCGTCGGCTTCAAATATAAAACAAAATCGTAAATAATGTACGCCATTTGCAGCGTGTAAATTATAGATACCCAATAAGCCTGTAGGTATTAGCGTTAAACCAGTTTCTTCAAGTAGCTCTCTGCTTGCAGCTTGTGAAAGGGTTTCGTTTTGTTCTAAGTGACCAGCAGGTTGGTTATAACAAATTTTATTTGTGAATTTATCACGTTCTTTTACAAGTAAGAACGTGTTTTGTTTTTTTACAATTGCGGCAACGGTCACATGCGGTTTATGCATCAACCACGCCTTTAATTACTTTGTACTCACCAGAATTAATATCATCAAGCGTGTAGTTACCAATACTGTAGCGGATTAGGCGAAGCGTAGGGTGACCAATATGCGCGGTCATACGACGGACTTGTCTGTTTTTACCTTCGTTAATGGTAATGCTTAACCAAGTTGTTGGGATTGCTTTTCGCTCGCGTACAGGCGGATTACGAACCCAAATTGTAGGCTCATCAATTATTTTAACATTGGCGGGGAGTGTAAGGCCGTCTTTAAGTTTTACTCCATTACATAAATCATTAATTGATTCACTCGTTGGTTCACCTTCAACTTGTGCCCAGTAGGTTTTATTCGTTTTTTTATCAGGCGCCGTTAGGGTGTTTTGTAATTTTCCACAGTTTGTTAAAAGCAATAAGCCTTCACTATCTCTATCTAACCTACCTGCTGCGTAAACTTCTTTTATGGGAATAAACGCCGCTAGTGTTTGCCTGTCGGCATCATCTGTAAATTGGCATAGCACATCAAATGGCTTATTGAATAACACAATTTTTCTGTCTTTAGATGCTATTTGCGGCTTTATTTCTCTTTTACCTGAAGGCGTTTTATTAAGTGCACTGCGTGAGTAAGTGCGCCCAGTGCTTCTTTTAGGTTTGGATTCAGTTACTTGATTATTGCCTGATTTAGCTCTCATTATATGCACCTAGCTGGTTTTGGTAATCCGGCAATTTTTGTTGCTTGCTTTGCAGGACCTTTAGGGAATAATTTGTATAAATAAAGGCTATTCCCTTTATCTTCACCTAGAGCTTTAGCCATTGCTTTTACAAGCATTCTGATTGCTGGACTGGTGTTATATTCAATATAAAAATCACGAACAAAGTTAATTACTTCCCAATGTTGAACGCTAAGCGTAATGTTTTCTTGGGTAGCGATAACAGGTGCTAGCTCTTTTGACCATAAAGTATGGTCAAGCAAATAGCCTTGTTTGTCTGTCTCAATTTGTTGGTTGTTAAATTCAAGCATGAGTTACCAGGTAATAGATTGATTAGTTGATAATGTCAGTGCTACAAAGTCTTCATAGCTAATGGCTTTATCGTTATCTGTTAATTTTATTGCGCGTACTTGCGCGTCTTGTTCAAGTATTAACAGTGTATCTGCAAATTGTCTAAATTGTTTTTTTGCAAAGCAGGCATCACCAACAAGTAATACGTTATCGGTTGATAAAATTAAATTTTCTAGCTGGTTTGCCGAGTAATAATTAAGCGGCTTAGAAAAAATATGTAACGTACTCATAGGGTCACCACATGTTGCTGCGCTTTAATTAATGTTTGTTGTTGACTAAAGTTCAGTGCCTTTGCCTCTATGAGTAAATCATGCTTATTTAAACCATAATCAAGCAATGATTTTTCACACACGTAAATATTTTCAACATCATAGATTTCGAGTGTTTTAATGTTTTTAAAAAAATCTTTTAAGCCAATATTGTTTGGTTGTTGATGCTTTTTTAAAGCCAAAACAGCAGGACCGCTAAATAGCCAACTTACATTTTGATCAACGGCTGCAAATATTAATGTCATATCAAGTGCATCACGAATATTTAAATCGTCAAATGGGCTGGATTGGCTCATTACTAATACATTGATCATTTAAATTGCACCCATTTGTCTGCATCACAAGTAAGCATTGCAAATTCAGCCAACCCTGCGACGGTAAATACACCTGTGTTGTTAATATCCAATCCGCGCTTTTGCGCTGCGGTAACACATAGCATTAAATTTAGTTTTTTATCGGCGAGTTGCTGCCAATGTGCTGAAATTTGAAGTTCATCTGAAGATAAATCAAAGTGAGTAGATGCATGATAAATACCTTGCTGGTATAAAAAAATAGCATCAATAGTGTGCCCTTGGGCTAAACATGCATTTGCAAACTTAACTATACGTTGCGTGGTATCGTGATCGGATGGTGGTGTATGTAATGAAAGAACAAAACGCGACAAAACAATTCCAATAAAAAAAGCCCCAATTAAGGGGCTATTTTAACAGAACTATTTAATTAGTCATTACTTACGCCAAGTAGAGCAAGTAAAGAAGTAAATAAGTTATATACGCTTAGGTATAAAGATACTGTTGCGCGAATGTAGTTAGTTTCGCCGCCGTTAATGATTCGGCTCGTATCAAATAATATCAAGCCAGACATAATCAATACAACTGCAGCATTAAGCACCATAAACATAAGTGAACTGCCAACAAAAATATTAACAATGCTTGCTACAATCACAACGATTAAACCAACAGTTAAAAAGCCACCCATAAATGAGAAGTCTTTTTTAGTGTTTAGTGCATAAGCAGATAAACCAAAAAAGATAAGCGCGGTAGAACCTAATGCTTGCATAATAAGCATAGGACCATTTGGCATTGCAGCATAGTGGTTAAGCAAAGGACCTAAGCCTGCACCCATTAAACCAGTGAAGGCGAATACCCAAAATACGCCTGATGCAGTTTCTGCCTTTTTATTTACAACAAATAATAAGCCAAATGAAGCAAGTGTAAACACTATACCCATGAAGTAAGGTAATTGTAGTGCCATTGAAATACCGGCTGTAACAGCACTAAATGCAAGTGTCATAGCAAGTAAAAAGTAGGTGTTTTTAAGTACCTTGTTTGTTTCAATGGTAGACATTACCGGTTTAGAGGTATTGTACGATTGATTGAACGCCATTGTAGAGCTCCTTAAGTGAAACGTGTGTTTCGATAATTTAACTAAAATTAGATTACCAACTCTTATATGTTTGGGCAAACCTTTGTAGATCAATAGAGTCAAATATTTAAATAAAAGTTCATTTGCGATGATATTTTATATATTTAGCTTTAAGTTTGAACAATTTAGTTGTTTTTTAAGCACTTGAAAAATTAATTTAAAAAAAAGCTTCACAAAAGGGATAGGTTTCCCTAATATGCAGGTCGTGCGGAGAGATGGCAGAGTGGTCGAATGCACCGGTCTTGAAAACCGGCATGGGTTTATAGCCCATCTAGGGTTCAAATCCCTATCTCTCCACCACTTATTTAATAGGTGTGTGGTAATTAAAGTATCATTCATTTAAATAGTTATTAGTACACTCTTACTTTTAACTTAGAGCAGTATCGGAGAGATGGCAGAGTGGTCGAATGCACCGGTCTTGAAAACCGGCATGGGTTTATAGCCCATCTAGGGTTCAAATCCCTATCTCTCCACCATATAACAAAATAGCCCGCTAATTTAGCGGGCTTTTTTGTGTTTGGAACAAAATCAGTGCACTTATACCAATCCGCAATAATACTTAATCATTTTGCGGGGCTAAACGTGTCGCTCCCTGCGTTAAAAAACTCTCATTTAGAACAACTAAATAGCGAATTTTTTGCCTAGCTATCAACACGTTTTTCCGCCCTCAAAATAGACCACTTAATTAAGCGAATTGGTATTACATGTTTTATCTCTCATTAGTAAAATCTTAAAAGCAGATAGAATTGCTCACACAACACCTTCTGCTGTTAAATAACGTTGATGTTCTCTTCCTTTTTTTGTTTTTAATAAAACTACCATCACAAAAAATTTTAAATGAGTTGGAATGCACATATTAATGTGTGCTATTTTTAAATATTGGTGGATTAAAGGTATGCAAAATAGGATGTTGTGGCTCAAAGATGATCTAGATTCGAGAAAGTTAGTTGTATATCGTGCCGTCATGTTTTCGTTTATAGCGCTTTTTGTACTTTTTGTATTTCAACCTTTTGGCACTTCAAGCGATACCGAGTCTTACAAGTTTCTGCGGCTTTTTGGCTATGGGTTAGTAACCTTTTGTGCTTTGCTATTGTCAGGTTTTATAGAAATAGTGTTACTTAAGTTTAAGCTAAGTAAATTAAGCCGTTTAATTATTATTCCTATCACATATATTTTAATTACTGCGTTATTCAATCATGGGTATTTTGTGGTTGCTGTACTTGGGTCTTGGCATTGGCAGAATCAATTACTTTTTGTAGGGTATATTTTTTGTATTGGTGTATTTCCTCTTATTTTTTTACTTGTGGTAAATAAGCATGTAATAGATTTAACTAAGCCAAGTACAGTTAGCGTCGATCAAGAGCAGTTGAGAGAAGTTGAATTAAAGACAATTACTCTTAAAGGCGATAATAAAAACGACGAAATTAACACGGCTCATCACCATATTTTATTTATTAAATCTTCAGACAACTATTGTGAAATAACAATACTGGAAGGAGCTTCAACTTCACGTAAACTATTACGTGTATCTCTTAGCGGTTTATTAAAGCAGCTTCCAGAAAATACAATTATATTACGATGCCACCGTTCTTATGCGGTTAACCTGCAAAACATTCAGCACTACAGTGGTAATGCTGGAGGGTTGCAATTATCGCTGCATACAATTGATATTAAAATACCGGTGTCTCGTTCTTATGTAAAAGTAATAAAGGATGCTTTGTCATTAATCCCAAAAACATGTTAATCCCCCCTAAAACATGGGCTTTATACCTCGTCTTGTAATTGAGACCTAATATGTCGCTTTGTATTTTTACTATAGCCAAGATTAAGTTGAAATTAACAACTTAACGAGGAAAGTAGATATGAAATACGCTATCAAGGCACTTGTAATAATTTCTATATTTGTGTTTTGCCACTATGTAATGAGGCAGTTTTGGGGAGAAGGTTGGTCTAGCTGGTTGTCTGAACTTGATAATCTAACTGGCATTTTATTTACCCCCGCTAAATATACTTTTTTATATGGACCGTTAGTTATTGCGGCTATTATTTTGTTTAAACAAAGTGAGCCTTTTGAATCTATAGGGCTTAATTCTTCTGGTTTTATTAACTATGCACTCGCAGCAATTATTTGTTGTGCTCCTATGGCAATAGGTTATGGATTTTTGAGTGATGAACTTAACCTATCAATACCAGCAATAATCACCGGCTCAGTTTATGCGGGTTTTTTTGAAGAGCTAATTTTTAGGGCTGCATTGTTTGGTGTTTTATTTAAATATTGTAGATGGGGCTTTGTGCCTGCGGCATTAATTAGTTCAGTAATATTTGGCCTGGGTCATATTTATCAAGGTAATGATGCGATTTCTGCATTAATGGCGGTTGCGATCACTACTGTAGCAGGTACATGGTTTGCGTGGCTATATTGTGAATGTGGTTATCGTATTTGGTTTCCTATGTGGATGCATATTTTTATGAATGCAGCTTACGGAATATTTGGTATGTCGGGCGGCGCAGCAGGTGATCTACAAGGTAACTTATTTAAAGCAACAGCCATTGTGTTAAGTATTGTGTATGTTGAGATGCTAATTCGACGAGGAAAGCAGCGCGAAGTTACATTATCAAAATTATTTCAATGCACTAAAAGTGGCCTTTATACGCAACAAGCTTACTTAAATTGATTGGGAAACGACCATGCTAGAACTATTTATTGTAATAATTATATTTAGCTCACCCTTTTTGATTCTTACTATTACTAAACGTTATTTCACCTATAAAACTACAATAATGGCAGCGCAAGTAAAATTTAAAGGACTGAATAATAATAAGATAACAAAATTAGAGGAACAAACAGCGATGTTGAACAAAAGATTGGCAGTGCTAGAGGAAATAGTAACATCTCGCCACTTTGAGTTATCAAATAAAATAGCTCAGTTATAAGCACTTTGATAAGTATAACCCAAACGTATGAGTCTATTAATTTATTAATAGGCTCATACTGCAATAAGGTTTATTTTTAATCATAAATTACGACCATAGTCTCTATTTCTAAGCTTTAGATCTTGGTGCATGCTTAATACATTAAAATTTATACTCTGTATTAAGGATTATTAGATGAAACATCAACTCGCAAAAAGCGTCGCGCTTTCATTATTGTCCCCGGTAATTATTGGCAGCTTGTTAGGATTGTATTATGCACTAACGCTACAGGGTGATTTCTTATCCGTATTTTTTCAACTGTTGATGACTGCTATCTCAAATGCACATATTGTAGGCTTAACGATGGCGGCCTTTGTTGTACCAGGGTACTTACTAATGTTTAAGTATTCTAAAGTTAATTATTCAGGTGTATTAACGCTTGGTTTGTTAGGTGGCGCTATATTTAGTTACTTATTAAGTGCCTCTACTGGCGAGATATTTTTGATTAATAGTGTTATGTCAGCATTTGCGGCCGGACTGTTTTTATTTGGTCTTCGCAAATCGGTAAAAAAATAATCGCAGCATTATTGACCAAGCACGCTGATAAACGGTGCGATTTCCTTTTTTTTACCTTCAAAAGGTTCCAATTTTTCACGACAAAGAGTACCTTTAGCTACTGTCTGTTTAATAAGAAGTAGTTTGGTATGCAAAAGCACGATTTTTACCAGTCATTAGTTAAGCAAACTGAATCGCTGATAGCTGGTGAATCTAATGTAATTGCCAATTTGGCAAATATAAGCGCGCTGTTATTTACCTCTTTAGAAGATGTAAATTGGGCGGGTTTTTACTTTATGGATTCTCCTACTGAATTAGTACTTGGTCCGTTTCAAGGTAACCCTGCATGTATTCGTATCCCAGTAGGGAAAGGGGTATGTGGAACTGCTGCAGCAACCGCAGAAACACAATTAATTGAAGATGTTCACGCTTTTGATGGGCATATAGCCTGTGATGCAGCGTCTAACTCTGAATTAGTTGTACCTATCATGAAACATGGTAAAGTATTTGCCGTACTCGATATCGATAGTCCAAGTATTGGCCGATTTGATACTGATGACAAAGCCGGTCTTGAAGCATTAGTAAAATGCTTAGAGGCGAGCCTGTAATGAAAGATTTGCTAAATGTTCAAGACTACCTATTTGCTGTACAAGATGTTGGCGACTGGGAAGGCGAAGAAGAACATGTAGCGGAAACGCTCAATGATTTGATTCACATAGCTTGGGATCGTCTTCCAGACGATGCAGAGTGTGAGTTTATTGATGAAACAATTAATGGTATTTGGGAACACCTTCGAGGTGATATGGCTGTAATTGAAGCTGACTTTGAAGAGCTGGTCGACTGGGTAATACACTACGTCGATTCGTCCCTTGATGAAAGATGTGAAAAATAGGTTCTAAAATGGAAACCACAAACAAGCTAAAAGATATTAATGAAGTGTTGGAATTTTTATATCAAGAATTCCCTCAATGTTTTAAACAAAAAGACGGTATCAAACCGCTTAAAGTCGGTATTTTTAAAGATATTGCTGAGCGTATTGAAGGGTCTGAAAAAGTAAGTAAGACTCAAGTACGTCAAGCGCTTAGAAAATACACGTCTAACTGGCGTTATTTAGAAGCTGTGACTAAGTCAGAGTTTCGTATTGATCTTGATGGTAATCAAGCTGAAAAAGTTGAGCAAGAGCATATCGACCATGCACAAAAAGCATTGGAAGAAAGCCGCGCTAAAATGGCAAAACGCAAAAAACAACAGCGTCCTCGCCAAGATTCTGATTCAAAATCTTTCAAGAAAAAACCAGCTCATGCTAGCAAAACAGGTGACAAAAATGCTTCACCTGCAAATAAATCTGCTAAAGCAGCACCGGTTAAGCGTTCAGGAAAAATTGAACCTTTACCAGCAACTGAGGTCAAGGTTAATAACAAGGTTAAGGTTAAACTTGGCCAAGCACTTGTAAATGCAGTAATCACTGAAGTAAACAAAGACGACGTTCATGTTGAATTAGTGACAGGTATGCAAGTTAAAACCAAAGCTGACAGCTTATACATCATTTAAGTTGTAAATAAATTAAGGAGTTGTGTATGAGTAAAAAGTTTACGCTCATTCCGTTAGTTGCTGCCCTGTTTTCAGGTTCATTATTTGCTGCTGTAGAAGCCGTTACGATAGATGATTTGCCTTTACTTAAGCAAGAAAGTCAACATGGTACTGCCAGCAAGCGAGTGGCTAGCTTATTTGCTCGTTCACACTATATACCGGTTCGATTTAACGATGAGCTTTCTAGTAAAGTTTACGATCGTTATATCGAATCCCTTGATTTTAATAAAAGCGTTTTTTTAGCAAGTGATATAGCTTCTTTTGAACAATATCGTGATGACTTTGATAACGCTTTAACTACCGGTAAATTAGGCTTTACGTTTGATATTTTTAATCTAAGCCTTAAACGCCGCTTTGAACGTTACGAGTATTCACTTACTTTGCTTGAAAAAGAAATGACGTTTGATAAAGAAGATGAATACTTTTTTGACCGCGAAGATGCAGCATGGCCAACATCGCAAACTGAACTTGACGAAATTTGGCGAGAACGTGTTAAGTACGATGCTTTACGTTTAAAAATGACCGGTAAAGATTGGGAAGGCATTAAAGAAGTGCTGACCAAACGTTACAAAAATGCAGAAAAGCGTTTAGTACAATCAAACCCTGAAGATGCATTTCAATTAGTATTGAATTCTTTGGCACGTAGTATTGAGGCACATACGTCTTACTTATCACCACGTCGTGCTGAACAGTTTAAAATGGACATGGACCTAGAACTTGAAGGTATAGGTGCTGTATTAAGTCCAGATGAAGATTATACGGTTATCCGCAGTTTAGTACCGGGTGGCCCAGCAGATAAGACAGATCAGATAAAAGCTGACGATCGCATTATTGGTGTTGCTCAAGATGACGAAGAATTCGTTGATGTTATTGGCTGGCGTTTAGATGATGTAGTCGACTTAATAAAAGGTCCTAAAGGGACCAAAGTACGTTTACAGTATTTAAAAGGCGCTGATGCACATGGCACGCCTAAAGTTGTTGAAATCACGCGTGATAAAATTCGCTTAGAAGACAGAGCAGCTAAGTCAGAAGTATTTGAAGCTAAATATTCTGATTTAACAAGCAAAGTTGGAGTAATCGAAATTCCTGGTTTTTACAATAATCTTTCAAAAGATGTAAAAGTAGAACTTGCGAAGCTTAAAGAACAGAAAGTTGATGGGATTATTATTGATCTGCGTCAAAATGGCGGTGGTTCTTTATATGAAGCAACACAGCTCTCGGGATTGTTTTTTGATCAAGGTCCTGTTGTTCAGATTCATACTTTAAATAACCGAATTGAAGAGCAGAGAGACCGTGATGGTATTACTTATTACGATGGTCCGCTTACTGTACTAGTAGACAGATACAGCGCCTCGGCATCTGAAATATTTGCTGCTGCAATGCAAGACTACGGTCGTGCTGTTATTATTGGCGAGCAAACATTTGGTAAAGGTACTGTACAACAGCATAAAGGGTTAGGTCGCCCATACGATTTATACGACAACGAGCTTGGTAGTGTGCAATATACTATTGCTAAGTTTTACCGCATAAATGGTGGTAGTACACAGCACAAAGGCGTTATTCCAGATATTTCATTTCCATCAGCAATTGATCCTGCTGAGTGGGGCGAAAGCAAACAAGATAATGCTTTGCCATGGGATAGTATCGTTAAAGCTAAGTACAATAAATTGCATAACTTAACGCCAGTTATTACGTATCTTGAAAAACATCATGAAGAGCGTATTAAATCGGAACCAGAGTTTGGTTATGTATTTGACGACATTGCTTTGTACAATGAAGAGAAAGATCGTAAAACAATATCTTTAGTTGAAGCAAAACGTATTAAAGAAAAAGATGAAGGTGAAGCACGTGCACTTGTACGTACAAACGAACGTCTTAAGCGTTTAGGTAAAGATCCGGTTGAAAACCTAGATGACCTACCAGAAGTAATTGAAGAGCTTGACCCGTTTTTAGAAGAAGCGGCATTAATTACTCAGGATTACATTAAATATGGTCGTATAGCTAAAAAATAACTATTGGTTTTACCTCTATAAAAAAGGCGCTTTAGCGCCTTTTTTACTACCTATAATTTACTAAATTGCTATAATTACCGATTACATAAAGTTGGGTTGATATTGCATTACCCAATTCATGCGCTAAATGTGCTAAAAATAATAATTAAACACACATTAAGTGTGTGTAGGAGTCTCTACTTTGAAGCCATTGGAAGATAAACCAATCAAGCCCGCCTCGTTTTTTGACGCACTCATTCCTATCTCTGTTTTAATATGCTTGTTAGGTGCAGCCGTATATTTATTTGGTGATAGTTCATCATCAGGTCCGAATCAAATTGCACTTTTATTTGCTACTTTTGCAGCCGCATTAATTGGTCTTAAAAATGGCTATACGTGGAAAAAACTAGAACAAGCTATGATTGAAGGTATTACCTTATCGCTTGGTGCTATTTTAATTTTATTAATGGTAGGTGCTTTGATAGGCACTTGGTTGCTATCAGGGACTGTTCCTACCTTAATATACTATGGCTTACAGGTTATAAACCCAAGTTGGTTTTATGCAGCAAGTTGCTTAATTTGTGGCATTGTAGCAATGAGTATTGGAAGTTCTTGGACAACCGCAGCAACTATTGGTGTTGCGTTACTTGGTGTTGCTACTGGTCTTGGGCTTGAGCAAACAGTTACAGCAGGCGCTGTAATTTCGGGCGCCTATTTTGGTGATAAGCTAAGTCCGCTATCGGAAACAACTAATCTAGCACCTGCTGTTGTTGGTGCTGATTTATTTGAGCATATTCAACATATGCTATGGACAACAGTTCCCAGCTTTGTAATAGCGCTTATTATATTTATATTTATGGGTTTTAACGCCACAGCGTCAAGCGAGGCAGGGCGCATTGATGAAATTACAGCTATTTTACAACAAAACTTTAATATTGGTTTTGAAATGTTAATACCGTTAATTGTACTTTTAGTTTTAGCGATTAGAAAAATGCCTGCTTTCCCAGCTATTTCTATTGGCGCTGTAGTTGGTGCTATTTGGGCTATGTTATTTCAATCAGATTTAATTAGCAGCCAAATTGATGTATCTAAAGGTCAATTAGTCGGTTATTTTAAGTTGGTTTGGACTACCTTTTTTGATGGTTTTAGCATAAGTACCGGTGATGCTAAAATGGATTCATTACTCAGTGGCGGTGGTATGTCAGGTATGTTAACAACAACATGGTTGATAATGACCGCACTTATGTTTGGTGCCATTATGGAAAAAACGGGTCTTTTAGATATTTTTGTTAAAAGTATTCTTAAAATAGCTAAAAGTACGGGTTCACTAATAGCAGCAACGATTGCGACTTGTATTGGTACTAACGTTATAGCAGCAGATCAGTACATTGCAATTGTAGTACCTGGGCGTATGTTTAAAGATGAATACGAAAAACGGGGGTTAAAGCCTGTAAATTTATCTCGTACATTAGAAGATGGTGGCACTATTACAAGCCCACTGATTCCGTGGAACACTTGTGGTGCTTACATGCAAAGCGTTCTATTAATAAACCCTTTTGATTATGCACTTTACGCTTTCTTTAACTTAATCAACCCTGTTTTAGCGGTTATTTATGCCTACTTAGGTATTAAAATTTTACGTATTAAGCCAAAACAATCTGCCTAATTTAATTAGCTCCTTTGTTCAAAGGAGCTTTTTTTGGAGTATATATGACTGAATCAAGCAAACCTCAAACGCAATATTTAAAAGACTACAAAGCTCCGGATTTTTTAATTGACCACACAGAACTTACTTTTGATTTACAGCCTTTAACGACTAAAGTAAGTGCGCTGTTAACGCTAAATCGTAGTGGTGCTAAAAATGCACCATTAGTGCTAGATGGAATTAATTTACGCCTAATTTCTTTATCGATTGATACAGTTGATGTTACTGATTATGAAATAGTGGGCGAGCAACTTATTATAAATAACCTGCCAGATAGCTGCCAACTCAATATAGTGACAGAGATATCACCAGAAACGAATACATCACTAGAAGGGCTTTATTTATCGGGTGGTGCTTATAGCACGCAATGTGAAGCGCAGGGTTTTAGAAAAATTACGTATTACATGGATCGTCCTGATGTTTTATCTACATTTGACGTAACTATTATTGCCGATACTAAATACCCACATTTACTTTCAAATGGTAATAAAGTCGATAGTGGTGAAACAAAAGATGGTCGTCATTTTGCAAAATGGCAAGACCCGTTTAAAAAGCCAAGTTATTTATTTGCATTGGTTGCTGGCGATTTTGATGTTTTAAAAGATAATTACATTACTAAAAGTGGTAGAGATATTGAATTAGCGCTGTTTGTTGATAAAGGAAATTTGTCGAAAACTCCTCACGCAATCGCATCGCTCAAAAAAGCAATGCAGTGGGATGAAGAACGCTTTAATTTAGAGTATGACCTTGATATATATATGATTGTAGCCGTTGATTTTTTCAATATGGGCGCAATGGAAAATAAAGGTTTAAATATTTTTAATAGTAAATGTGTTTTAGCAAACCAAGAAACTGCAACGGATAAAGACTACCATACGATTGAATCGATAGTAGGGCATGAGTATTTTCACAACTGGACTGGCAACCGAGTTACCTGTAGAGACTGGTTTCAATTATCGCTAAAAGAAGGTTTAACGGTATTTAGAGATCAGGAGTTTAGTAGTGACTTAGGTTCACGGGCTTTAAACAGAATTGATGCAGTAAAAGTAATGCGTACTCACCAGTTTAGTGAAGATGCAGGACCTATGTCGCATCCTATTCGCCCTGAAAAAGTTATTGAAATGAATAACTTTTATACGGTTACCGTGTATGACAAAGGTGCTGAAGTGATTCGCATGATGCATACATTACTAGGTGAAACTAACTTTCAAAAAGGTATGACACTTTATTTTGAGCGACACGATGGTCAAGCAGTTACTTGCGATGACTTTGTGAGTGCAATGAGTGACGCATCGGGCGTAAGCCTTGAGCAATTTAAACGCTGGTATAGTCAATCGGGCACACCTCGTTTAAATGCGATACAACATTATGACGCAAATATTAATACATACAGTTTGACAATAGAGCAAACTGCGCCGACTAATCAGGTAGATAATAAGCCATTGCATATTCCTTTTGCTATTGAATTATTGGATTCGAATGGTAAAAGCATTGAATTACAATATAAAGGCGAAAAAGTTGACTATGTACTTGATGTAACTAAAGATACTCAAATATTTAAGTTCGATAATATTACAGAACAACCGGTTGCTGTATTGCTTGAAGATTTCTCGGCGCCTTGTATTTTGAATCAACATACTAGTGAGCAAGATTTACTGCATATAATGCGTTTTGCTCGTAGTGATTTTTCACGCTGGGATGCTCAACAACAATTATTTATAAATGCAGTTAAAGATAATGTAATTAAAGCGAGTAGTAACCTATTAAGTGATGAGATTATTGAGTCGCTACGCGCCTTAGTAAGCTCAAAACAAGGTGATTTAGCATTAATTGCAGAACTACTAAAACTACCAAGTTTTGATACATTAGCGGCTGAATTTGACGTAATTCCAGTTGATGACATTATTGCCGTAACAAATGCGTTTGAAAAACAAATTGCCGAAGCTCTAACTGCTGAATTTATAACATGTTTTGAATCACTAATAGATGACGGAAGTGTAAGTGCAAGTGCGGTGGCTATTCGTTCATTAAAGCAGTTGTGTTTACATTATCTGGCTCAAACAGATAGTCCTCATGCATCAGACTTTATTAGGTATTCTGCTGGTTCATCTAATATGACCAATGTATTAGGTGCATTGAGCGCTGCAGTTAAAGCATCGCACCCAATTTGTAACGAGTTACTAAATCATTTTGATAGCCAGTGGCGTCATGATGTATTGGTTATGGATAAGTGGTTTGCTCTGCAAGCTATGCAAACCGCAGATGATGCTATTGCAAATATAAAAGCGTTATACGAGCACCCATGTTTTGATTTTTCAAATCCTAACCGCGTTCGCGCATTAGTGGGTAGTTTTAGCCATTTTAATACACAGCACTTTCATCGTGCTGATGGTGAGGGCTATGCGCTTTTAGGTGATTTATTAATAAAACTTAACGCAATAAATCCACAAAATGCATCTCGCATGCTTACTCCGTTTATGTCGTGGAAACGTTATGATGGTGAGCGTGCACAAGCGATGAAACAGCAGCTATTACGTTTGGCCAATTTAGACGGCCTTAGCGATGATCTGTTTGAAAAAGTAGAGAAAGCGCTTGCCTAGATGACTGAGTATTATTTTAGTTTAAAACTGAGCTATAGCGACTGCATGGATTACTACCATGGTCGTTTTAGCTCATTGCAAGTAGTTGAAGATGGCGGGAAAACCATTCGTTTTTCTGCTCATCATTTAAGACCTTATATTTCGAGCCTAGGAATACGAGGTCGTTTTAGAATGTTATTAACCCCCGAAAACAAATTTATTCGCATTGAACGAGTGGCTTAACACTTTATTTTTATGTTATATAATTATAAAAATATTATCTTTTTGTTAATTTCAATTTGTCCTATTGTTAAATAACGTGTATAAATTGTCTGGTACGACGTCTTACCAATACGTAAACGTCAGCCATTTAAAAAATTTATAACTGATTGGATGCGACTAATTTGTAATTTATCTAATTCGCTTCTATCGTTACGATTACACTAAAAACAATAACTTGATCACACAAAATGACCCGCGACAGGGGGGAACCACAATGATAAGAAGATCGCTTTTTGTTCGAAATAAAATTGTTTTAGGTCTAGCAGCCGCTAGCTTAGGGCTATCTGCAGCCAACACACACGCTGTAACATTTGAGGCCGGAGGGTTTGATATTACCTTCGATTCAACTTTTTCATATGGACAGAGTACTCGAGTAGAAGACAGGGACTTTAACTTAATAGGTAAAAGTAACAATCCTGCTTTTGATTGGACAGGCTATCATCCTGCATCAAATACAATTTATTCATCACAAGATGTATGGGCTCAACCAGGTTCATACTCAAATAATGGTGATGCAGGTAATTTAAATTTTGATAGCGGTGATTCATTTTCTAAATTATTAAAGGGTACGCACGACTTATCAATCAATAAAGATAACTATGGTCTGTTTACTCGTTTTATGTATTTTTACGACTTTGCACTTATGGATGGTTATCATGCCTATTCCAACCCAACGTCTGGTGAAGGTGTAGACCCATGTGACGATAGAGCGACAAAAGCGCAAAGCTGTGCAGATATTCGTTTACTTGATGCATTTGTATGGGCTGATTTCGATCTAAATGATGGTAATAACCCTCTTTCTGTTCGAATTGGTCAACAAGTAGTTAACTGGGGAGAAAGTACACTTATCTCGCATGGTATTAACGTAAACCCAGTTGATATAGACCGTTTAAAAGCACCAGGTGCTGAGCTTAAAGAAGCGTTTATTCCGGTTGGAATGTTGTGGGCTTCATTAGGTATTACTGAAAACATTACCCTTGAGGGTTTTTATCAGTACCAATGGCAAGAAACACGCTTGCCAGCTGCAGGCACTTATTTTTCTACTAATGATTTTGCTGCTGAAAATGGCTATCAACAAAATGTTCAACTGGGTTTTACTTCTAATCCCGATATAGATTTAGCATTTTTAACAAATAGCTTAAATAACTTAACCACTGATTTTGCTCAAGCCGCTGCAGCTCAAGGTATTGATCCTTCAAGTGCAGAGGGCAGTGCATTACTAGCTCAAATGTATCTTGCGCATCCAACTAAGGTTGCGCTAAAAGGTAAAGGCGATGATGGTAAATCAGAACCAGATGACGGTGGTCAATACGGCTTACGCCTAGGTGTGTTTTTACCTGATTTTAATGATACTGAGGTTGCATTATATCATGTGAATTATCATAGTCGTCGTCCACTTATTTCTGGTCGTGTATCTAACTTTACTTCAGAAGCAATTGCTCAAGATTTATCGATATTGCTAAGTGGTACTGAAATTACTAGCAATAATATTTCTGAGCTTCAAGCCTTTTCTAAAGCAACCAACGAATACCCAGAAGATATTAAGCTTTATGGTTTAAGTTTTAATACGTCATTGGGCGAAACTGCATTTGCAGGTGAGTTTACTTTTCGCGAAGATGAACCACTGCAAATTGATGACGTTGAGTTACTTTATACAGCAATGCCTGAGCAGTTAGCTGTTGCTGGTATTCGCCCTGATTTTGCTGGTATTTCACAGATGAGTTTTGGCGATGCTATAAGCTCTGTAGGTCCGGGTGAAATTGCACAAGGTTATATTGAACGCAACACATCACAGTTACAATTTACTGCGACTCATTTATTTGGTCCTTCATTGGGAGCTGATAGCTGGGCTGTGGTAGGTGAAGTAGGTGGAGTACGTATTCACAGTATGCCTACTTATGATGAGATGCGTTTAAATGTATCGGGTACAGGTAGAAGCGGAACAATTACCGGTCCAGGTACTACTGATTACTCAACATTACAACTTGGTTTATCTAATGGTGCAGAAGAGAAGTCATTCGCGACAGCTTCATCATGGGGTTATCGTCTAATTGCTAAAGGTGATTACTTTAATCTTTATAATGGCATTAACTTTTCACCACGTTTTGTTTTTTCTCATGACGTAAATGGTAATACGCCAGATCCTATGTTCTTATTTATTGAAGACCGTAAGTCATTAGGCGCAACCATGAACTTTAATTACCAAAATGCGTGGTCACTTGATGTGAGCTACAACTCGTTTTGGGGTGGCGGTGATATAAATACTTTCTCAGACCGCGACTACGTTTCTTTTAATCTAAAATATTCTATTTAGGGGTAACATTACTATGATTAATAAACCTACCCTCATTGCTACAGCTTTTTGTAGTTTGTTTGCAAGCAGCGCAGCTTTAGCAAAATTGAGCGCTGAAGAAGTTGCTCACTTAGGTAAAGACTTAACACCACTTGGCGCAGAAAAAGCAGCTAATGCAGATGGATCTATTCCTGCTTGGAATAATGGTATTACAACTGCACCTGCTGGCTATGAGCCTGGAATGCACCACCTAGACCCATTTACTGCCGATAAAGTGCTTTTTACTATTGATAAAAGTAATATTGATAAGTACAAGGCAAACTTAAGCCCAGGGCAAATTGCATTATTTGAAGCGTACCCAGATACATTTAAAATGCCAGTATACGAAACTCGCCGTTCTGCTTCTTTTCCTCAATTTGTTTATGATGCTACGAAACAGTTTGCAGCAACAGCTGAACTAGTTGAAGGCGGAAACGGAATTAAAAATACAGCAATTGGTATTCCATTTCCTATTCCTAAAACAGGGTTAGAGGCAATTTGGAATCACTTGCTACGTTATCGTGGGCAGTCTATTGAGCGTTTTGGTGGTCAAGCAGCACCAACGGCATCAGGTACTTATAACTATGTAGGTTTTGATGAGCAGTTACTGGTTAAATATTCAGACCCTAGCGCTACTCCAGCAGAGCTGCAAGATTCAAATATTTTGTTTAAGTTTAAACAAAGCGTTACAGAACCAGCTCGTTTAGCGGGTACTGCATTATTAGTTCATGAAACAATGGATCAAATATTAACGCCGCGCCAAGCATGGACTTATAACTCGGGGCAACGCCGCGTTCGACGTGCACCTAATGTTGCATATGATGCACCAGGTACCGCAGCAGATAGCTTACGTACTACTGACGATTTTGACATGTTTAATGGCTCGCCTAATCGCTATAACTGGACACTAAAGGGTAAGCAAGAGTTATATATACCTTACAACAGCTATAAACTTCATAGTGATAAGCTAGAGTACGATGATATTTTAATGCCTGGGCATATAAATCCAGAACATACACGTTACGAAAAACACCGTGTTTGGGTTGTAGAAGCAAACTTAAAAGATGATACACGCCATATTTATAAAAAACGTGTTTTTTATATTGATGAAGATAGCTGGCAAGTACAGGTTACAGATATCTATGATAACCGTGATCAACTTTATCGCGTAGCAATGGCCTATGGTCTTAACTATTACGAAGTGCCTACCCAGTGGAGCACATTAGAAGTTTATCATGATTTAAATTCTCGCCGTTATTTAGCAATTGGTTTAGATAACCAAGAAAAAATGTACGATTTTTCACAATCGTTTAACGATAACGAGTTTACATCAAGCGCATTGCGTCGCGCTGGTAGATAGTTATAAAGTAGGTATCTAGCTAATATGTTAGATGCCTTTCTCCTTTCTCATCGCGTTTGTCTTTTTCACGCGCTGGACCTTCCCGAGTAATAAAGACAAACAATCCTTCAGTTCAAGGCGATTAAAATTTATGAAGTATTTGGTATATGCCAGCCTGATTATAAGCGGTGCGAGTGTTGCACAAGATGCTCCTAAAAATGCAATTAACGTAACCCACGCAGACAAAACCCTATTAACAGATATAACAAAAGCGGGTAGCAACATTATTGCTGTTGGTAAGCATGGCACAGTAATTAAAAGCAGTGATGGTGCAAGTTGGCAACAAGCTCAATTGGTACCAACACAAGTATTATTGACTGCGGTAGATTTTAGCAATGAAAATAATGGCTGGGCATGCGGGCACGATGCAACCATTATTAACACTACTGATGGTGGTGTTAATTGGCAATTACAACAAGCGTTACCAGAGTTAGATAAACCATGCCTAGATATTCTTTTTGAAGATGACTTAAATGGTTTTATGGTAGGTGCTTATGGGATGTTTTACCAAACCTCTGATGGCGGTAAGCATTGGCAAAAACGTTTTTTAGACTCTTTACTCTTTAGTGAAGACCAAGACTACTTGAACGATTTAAAAGAGAATGACCCACAAGGATATGAAGCTGAAACAGCCTCCATTTTGCCTCATTTTAACCGCATAGAGAATACAAATGATGGGCTTATACTCGTAGGCGAAATGGGTTTAATGGCTCGAAGTAGTGACAATGGTATTACTTGGCAAAGAATTGAAGAAATATACCCAGGTTCATTTTTTGGTTTTAATTCTGATGATACACAAGAGGTTGTTGCAGGCTTACGTGGCAATGTGTTTACCAAGCAACGCAATGAGCAAGATTGGCAGCATTTAGAAAATGTTAAAACAGCAACCGTTAACAGCATCATTAATTATAATAACGAACAATGGTTAATGCTGGCAAACAGTGGTGTTATTTTTCATTTAAAAGATGGATTGCTTACCCATGAGCAACTGGCTGATGGTAAAGCGATTCTTGATGGTGTGATTATGGATAATAAATTAATCATGGCAACAGAAGATGGCATTAAAGTGAAGGAGTTGACCCCTTAATGCATAAAATTTTAGATTTAATAGAAAAAGCGATTTTTAGACATCGTTTAATTATGCTTATAAGTTTTGCACTTATAACGTGTTTACTGGTATTTAAAGCGACGCAAATTCAACTTGATGCTTCGTTCAATAAAAATATTCCACTAAATCACGAGTACATGAAAGTATACACCAAGCATGAAAAGCAATTTGGTGGCGCAAACAGCATCTTGATCTCGGTGTGCGACGACAGTGGTAATATATTTAACCCTGAATTTTTTACACAGTTAAAAGCCGTTCACGATCAGCTTTATTTTATTCCAGGGGTTAACCGTCCTTTAGTAAATTCGATATTTTCACCAAGCGCCCGTTTTGTTGAAGTTGTTGAAGATGGTTTTGCCGGTGGTCCTATTATCCCTGCAAACTTTAAAGCAGATACGCATGGTTTAGGGGTTGTTAAAGAGAACATAGAAAAAGCCAAAGTAGTAGGGCGAATGATTGCCAGTGACTACTCGTGTGCAATGGTAACAGCACAGCTTTTAGAAACTGATCCGCAAACACAACAAAAACTAGATACGCTATCTTTTGCACAAAAACTAGAAAGTGAATTAAGAGAGCCTTTAAGTACTGATAAAGTAAGTATTCATATTATTGGTTTTGCAAAAATGGCTGGCGATATAGCAGAAGGTGCAAAAGGCGTTGTTGTATTTTTTGCCATTGCTATTGCCTTTACTTTTATTATGGTTTGGTTATTTTGCGGTAGTTTAAAACTGACTATTTTACCTATAGCGTGTTCTATTATTGCCGTTGTTTGGCAATTAGGATTGCTTTCTAGTTTAGGTTTTGGTCTTGATCCTATGTCTATTTTGGTGCCGTTTTTGGTGTTTGCTATTGGTGTAAGCCATGGTGTGCAGATGATCAATGCGATTGGTAAAAAAGTAGGGGAAGGGAAAAGTACGCGTATTTGTTGTCAATCGAGCTTTAGAGCTTTATTAATACCAGGCGGTATTGCACTGCTTTCAGACACGGTCGGCTTTTTAACATTACTAACTATTGATATTGGCATAATCCGTGAACTTGCCATAACAGCAAGTTTAGGTGTAGCGGTTATTATTTTCACCAATTTAATATTGTTGCCTGTTTGGGCATCTTACATGCGCTTTGAAAACAGTGTACATATTCAGTCTGGTGATGCAGAAAAGCCAAACATGCTTGATAAAATAAGAGACTTACTTGTCAAGGCAACCGATCCTAAAGTTGCTAAAATGATTATAGGCTTCACCTTAGTATTATTTGCATTAGGTTATTGGCAAGCAGACAAAATGCGTATTGGTGATTTACATGCAGGGGCGCCTTCGCTTCATCAAGATGCACGTTATAATCAAGATACATTTTTAATATCTGACAAATACACTATTTCATCTGATATTTTAAAAGTGATTGTTGAGGCTTATCCTGCAGCGTGTACTGAACACGATGTAATGGAACATATTAGCCGTTTTCAATACAAAGTAGAAAATGTAGTGGGAGTGCAATCGGCGGTTAGTTTAAGCTCTGTAGCACAGTCGGTAAATGCGGGTTATAACGAAGGTAATCTTAAATGGCAAAGTTTACCGCGTAATTCAGCCAGCTTAGTACAATCAACTGCTCGAGTAGAAACCAGTACTGGTTTACTCAATGGTGATTGTTCTGTAATGCCAGTGATTATCTTTTTAGATGACCACAAAGCACAAACTATTGACCGTGTTATTGAAAGTGTTAAGCAGTTTGCCCTAGAAGAAGGGACAGATAAAATTGCCTTTAAGTTAGCTTCTGGTCCGGTTGGTGTAATGGCTGCTACTAACGAGTCGGTTTCTGATGCACAAATACCAATGATGCTTTACGTTTATGGCGCCGTTATTATTTTATGCTTAATGAGTTTTAGAAGTGTAAAAGCAACAATTGCGGTTGTATTACCACTTTATGTTGTATCAACGTTGGCACAAGCGCTTATGGTGCAATTAGAAATAGGCCTAACGGTTTCTACTTTGCCTGTTATTGCACTTGGTGTAGGTATTGGTGTTGATTATGGTATTTATATACTGTCATCGATGATGAGTCAGCTTAAGCAAAATGTGCCACTTTCCGTTGCGTATCGAAATGCGTTAGTTGAACGCGGTAGTGCGGTATTATTTACAGGTATTACATTAGCTATTGGTGTAAGCACGTGGATTTTCTCTGATTTGAAATTTCAAGTTGATATGGGAATACTATTAACGTTCATGTTTTTAGTAAATATGCTTGGTGCAGTGTTGTTATTACCGGCAATTGGTAGCTTACTCTGGACTGACCAGAAAAAATAATGTGAATAATCTTGCTCCTAAATGACCAGTAATGGTCATTTATATCTATGTTTTGTGAATAGATGACCAAATAGCTGAAATGCTTAAAATGTTTTCATCGAAAAGGCTGTTTATTAGCTGCAAAAGGGTTAGAATTTAGCTGACTCCACGCTAATAAATGGCTGTACAAATTTCTGCTCCTGAGCAGCAATAGATTAAGGAACATACAATGACACGTAAAGAAGGCCAAGCCTCGGTTATCCTAGATAATGTCTGCAAGCTGATCCAAAAAAAAGTTCACGCTGATAATGTTTTGCTCGTTGAAAAATTCGCCAAAGCCTTGTACAGCAATATGTCTAAAGAGGATTTGGCAAACCGCAACGATAGTGACTTATATGGTGCTGCACTCAGTCTTTGGAATGCACTAGAAAAAAACACATCTGACAGCGCTGTTATACGCGTTTTCAATCCTGAAGTGGCAAAGGATGGCTGGCAGTCATCACATACAATTGTAGAAATCATAGCTAAAGACATGCCGTTTTTAGTTGATTCAGTGCGTATGGCCATGACTCGCGAAAATATTGCCTCTCACTTATTACTTCATAGCCCACTTAAAATACAGCGTGATAAAAACGCTAAAATTTCGGGTTTATCAAATTTAAAAGCAGAACAAGAATCAACATCTACTAAAGCTGTCTTTTTTATTGAAATTGACCGTCAAACAGATTTATCTGTGATTGAGTCTTTCAAAAAAGAATTAGAGTCGGTACTTGTTGATGTATCTGTTGCTGTAGAAGATTGGCAACCAATCCGTAAAAAGCTAATCGCTGTTAGTAAAGATTTGCCAAAACGCCATCATAATAAAAACACCGGTGAAATATCTGAAGCCGCAGAGTTTTTAAATTGGCTTGTTAAAGATAACTTTACACTAATGGGTTATCGCGAATATGAGTTAAGCCCTGTACAAGGTGATTATGAATTAAAAGGCAAAATGGATACTAGCCTTGGTTTAATGAAAAACTCTACCGAAGAGCACTCACGATTATTATCTGAATTGCCAGAAGTGGCACGTCAAGAGGCACGCAGTAGTAATTTAGTTATTTTAACGAAGACTAACTCACTCTCTCGTGTACATCGCCCAGCTTATATTGATTACGTTGGCATTAAACGTTTTGATGATAAAGGAAACGTGATTGGAGAAGACCGCTTTATTGGTTTGTTTTCATCTAACTTTTACAATAATAGTGCTTCAGATGTGCCTGTACTTAAAAGTAAAATTAATCGCATTATGGAAATGTGTGATTTTGCTAAAGGTACACATGCATACAAAGCAGTACTTAATATTTTAGAAACATACCCACGTGACGAGCTAGTGCAAGCACGCGAAAGCGAATTACTTGAAGTTGCAACGGGTGTTTTACAAGTACAAGAGCGCGATATGTGCCGCTTATTTGTACGTAAAGATGCGTATGGTCGCTTTTTCTCTTGTATGGTTTATGTACCGCGTGAGCGATACAACACGGCACTTCGTCGTGAAACACAAGACATTTTAGGTGACGCATTTAATTCTGACGATAAAGTCGAATTTACTACTTATTTTTCTGAGTCAACATTAGCGCGTACTCATTACACCGTTCGTGTGACCGACAACAATATCGAATATAACGTGAAAGATATCGAGAATAATTTAATTGAAGCTGCCCGTACTTGGGAAGATAAATTACAATCAGCCTTACTAGAATCAGCAGGCGAAGCACGTGGTAACGAATTAAATCGTAAATACTGCAACGCATTTGCACGCTCATACAAAGATGAGGTTTTACCAAGTGCTGCTGTAGTAGATATTGAAAAACTAGAAATGCTTAACGATGAAAATAAGCTAGAGATGCTTTTCTATCGTCCGCAAGAAGAAGCAAATAGCAATATTGTTCGTTTAAGTTTATTCCATAAAGATGAGCCAATTCACTTATCTGATGTTATGCCTATGCTTGAAAACTTTGGCTTACGCGTAGTGGGTGAAACACCGTACTCAGTTAAAACAAGTGACGGTCGTATTAATTGGATTATGGATTTCTCAATGCTAATTGATAGCAAAGGGATGGCTGATTTTGATAAGGTTTCAGCTCGTTTTCGCTCAGCGCTTACGAATGTTTGGGGCAATCGCTTAGAAAACGACGGATTTAACCGTTTAGTACTTATGGGCGGCTTAACGGGTCGTGAAGCCTCTATTTTACGTGCTTACGCTAAATATATGCGTCAAATTGGCGTTACTTTCTCACAAATGTATATTGAAAGTACATTCGCTAATTATCCAAATATTGCAGCGCAAATAGTTAACTTATTCGCTAAAAAGTTCTCAATTAAAGCGCCTGCTAGTGCAAAAACACTTGAAAAGCTTATTACTCAGGTTTACTTAGAGCTTGAAAATGTAGCTAACCTTGATGATGACCGTATTATACGTTTATACGTAGATATGATTGTTGCAACACTTCGTACTAACTACTACCAAAAAGATGCAGAAGGTCAGTTTAAGTCTTATGTGTCATTTAAAATTCAACCAAGCTTAATTCCTGATGTGCCATTACCGCTACCAGCATTTGAGATTTTTGTTTATTCACCTCGTGTAGAAGGTGTGCATTTGCGTTACGGTAAAGTGGCGCGTGGTGGTTTACGTTGGTCTGATCGTCGTGAAGATTTCCGTACAGAAGTACTTGGTTTAGTTAAAGCACAGCAAGTTAAGAATACAGTAATTGTACCAGTTGGCTCAAAAGGTGGTTTTGTATGTAAACAACTACCAAGTGAACGCGAAGCGTTTATCAAAGAAGGTCAAGAATGTTATAAAATATTTATTCGTGGCTTATTAGATATTACAGATAACATTGAACGCGGCGAAGTAGTGCCAGCTAAAGATGTTGTTCGTCATGATGAAGATGATGCATATTTAGTAGTAGCAGCGGATAAAGGCACGGCTACTTTCTCTGATATCGCCAATGGCATAGCAAATGAATATAACTTCTGGCTAGGTGATGCTTTTGCATCGGGTGGTTCAGTTGGTTATGACCATAAAAAAATGGGTATTACAGCTAAAGGTGCGTGGGAGTCTGTAAAACGTCATTTCCGTGAAATGGACATAGATTGTCAAACGACTGACTTTACAGTGGTAGCTATAGGCGATATGGCAGGCGATGTATTTGGTAATGGTATGTTGTTATCTAAACATATTCGTTTACAAGTTGCATTTAACCATATGCACATTTTTGTTGACCCGAACCCTGATGCAGCTACGTCTTACCCAGAACGTGAGCGTTTATTTAATATGCCACGCTCATCTTGGGAAGATTACAATAAAGACCTTATTTCTGCAGGTGGTGGTGTTTTCTCTCGTGCGGCTAAATCAATTACATTAAGCCCTGAAATGAAAAAAATGCTTGGCACTAAAAAAGCAAGCATGACGCCAAGCGAACTAATGAAAGCATCTCTAATGATGGACTTCGATTTACTGTGGAATGGCGGTATCGGAACATACATTAAAAACTCTAAAGAAACCGATGCAGATGTAGGGGATCGTGCAAACGATGCGCTTCGCATAAATGGTAAAGATTTAGGTGCTAAAATTATAGGTGAGGGCGGTAACTTAGGTGCTACTCAACTTGGTCGTATTGAATTTGCTGCTAAAGGCGGTCGTGTTAATACTGACTTTATTGATAATGTGGGTGGCGTTGCCTGTTCAGATAACGAAGTTAACATTAAGATTTTACTTAATGGCTTGGTTGCTGAAGGTGACTTAACACGTAAACAACGTGATGAACTGCTTTACTCAATGACGGATGAAGTATCTGAGTTAGTATTAAAAGATTGTTATCGTCAAACGCATACTATTTCAATTACACAATCTAAAGGCACTTCTACTCTTAAAGAAAAAGTACGCTTTATTCATGCGCTTGAAAAAGAAGGCAAGTTAAATCGTGCAATTGAATTTATTCCAAGTGATGAAGAGTTAGCCGAGCGTGCTGCAGCAGGTAAAGATTTAACTCGACCAGAGCTTTCTGTACTTGTTTCGTACGCTAAAATGGTATTAAAAGAATCGTTAGTAAGTGATGAAATTACAGAAAATCCTTATTATCGTCAGTTATTAGTTAAGTCATTCCCACGTCCACTACGTGAGAAGTTTAATGACGCGATGAATAATCATCCACTTCGTAAAGAAATTATCGCAACTAAATTAGCGAATAGCATAGTTAACGATATGGGCTTAAATTTCATGGTACGTATGCATGAAGAAACAGGCGCTAACGAAGCTGAAATTGCGACGTGTTATTCTATTGCGAGTGAAATTTTTGAAATGCGCGATACATGGTCATCTATCAGCGCACTTGATAATAAAATACCAGCAGCTGTTCAAACCGAAATGCTTTATCAGCTTCGTCGTACAGTTCGCCGTGCTACACGTTGGTTTTTACGTCATCGCAATAAATCACAAACAATTGAGCAAGGAATTGAATTTTTTGCACCAACGTTTAAAGACTTAAGCGATAACTTAAATACATATATGATTGAAAAAGAAAATGATCGTATTGTAGTTGAGGCCAATAAGTTAGTAGAAAGTGGTGTGCCAGCAGATATTGCTAAGCGTATTGTTTCGTTATCGAGCTTGTTCTCAGTAATGGATTTAGCTGAAGTTGCAAATAGCTCAACGCGAAGTATTTCGATGGTATCGAATACTTACTTTAAGTTAGGCGCTAGAATGGGATTACATTGGTTCTTAGAGCAAATAACTAAGCAGCCGGTAGCAAATCATTGGCAAGCATTAGCTCGTTCTTCTTATCGTGAAGAGTTAGATTGGCAACAACGTACACTCGCTGAAGTTGTATTAAATAGCTTTGAAGGTGATGATACTGATGTTGATAGCCAAATTGATCAATGGATGGATAGCCAAGAATTGCTATTACAACGTTGGAAACAAATGTTGGCTGAGTTCAAAACATCACAAAGCCATGACTTTGCTAAGTTCTCAGTAGCATTACGTGAACTTATGTTGTTAAGTCATAACTGTGATACCCCAGTTAAATAATTTAACGTATGTATTATTATTTCTATCGTAAATAATAAGTTAATCGTTAAAATTGCTATATAATACCTCGGCCTTGTCTGAGGTATTTTTTTGTCTATTTTTTATTAGAGGATTATATTGATGTTTTATGATTTAGCTCGCCGCTTTATGTTCACCCGTGATGCGGAGTGGGCACATGAATTTGCTCTTAATAATCTTCGTCGTTTTGCAAATACACCTTTAAACGTAGCATGGTCGCAAAGTGTTGCAGACAGACCTGTAAATTTTTTAGGTCTCGAATTTAAAAACCCAGTAGGGCTTGCCGCCGGGCTTGATAAAAATGCTGAATGTATAGATGCATTTAGCCAAATGGGTTTTGGTTTTATTGAAGTCGGTACCGTAACACCACGACCTCAAGTAGGTAATGACAAACCGCGTATTTTCAGACTTCCAGAGTCAAATGCGATTATTAATAGAATGGGCTTTAATAATAAAGGTGTTGATAATTTAGTTTCTAATGTGAAAGCCGCAAAATATAAAGGTGTGTTAGGCATTAATATAGGTAAAAATAAAGACACACCTAACGAACAAGGCAAAGATGATTACATTCACTGTATGCGTAAAGTGTTTGAACGCGCATCTTATATTACAGTAAATATCTCCTCGCCAAATACGCCAGGTCTGCGTGATTTACAGTATGGTGCAGCGCTTGATGATTTACTGCAAAGCCTGAAAAATGAACAGCTCGATTTAATTGCAAAACACAATAAACAAGTACCAATGCTCGTAAAAATAGCGCCAGATCTTGATCAAATTCAAATAGAGCAAGTAAGTGAATCATTATTGAATAATAATATTGATGGTGTAATTGCAACAAATACGACCTTAGAACGTAGTGCTGTTATTGGTCAGCAATATGCAGATGAAGCTGGTGGTTTATCTGGACACCCTGTAAGAATGCGCTCTACAGAAGTAGTAAGTGAGTTAAAACGCTTAACTCAAGGCAAGCTTCCTATTATTGGTGTTGGCGGTATTGATGATGCTGCATCGGCAAAAGAAAAGATGGATGCAGGCGCTGATTTGGTACAAGTTTATACTGGGTTCATATATAAAGGTCCACAATTAGTCAAATCGATCCTGAACGGCTTATAAGGATCAGTTATCTAAGCTTTTGATCGTTCGATAAATGTTCTAAGTAAACATATATCTAATGGTTAAAAGCAGTTATACTCTAAGCTTATTGTATTATAAAAATTATTTAACTAAGCAAGGAGGAGTATATGTTACAAGCATCTAAGCAATGGCAATGGATTACTTGCTCTAATACTAATCGCTTATTGCTTGATTTGAATGATGATATGCAATTATGTACTCCTTATAAATTAAGGCAACTAACTGATTCTGTATTTAAAAATCCTTATTTTAGTATTGAAGATGCTGCATTTTATGAACAAGTATATAATTACTTGGCAGGGTTTGAAATTTGGAATTCAGCCCAAGTATGCCAAATATCGCTAAATGCAACAGCTGTGAAGTACCACTTAAAGCCGGTTTTAGCCAAAAGTTGGTTTTTTAAAGAATATACTGGCTCAGAACCAAGTGTTGAAGCTGTTATAAAATTAACATCTAAAGTACAGTCTGGTGATTTTTTAATTGTAGAGCATTGCCCTGATGCGTCTATTTGTTTAAATTTAAGTGAAAATTTCAAACTTGATGAAAATTTATCATTAGCACAGTTTGAAGTTATTCGTATTTTGAATAATCGTGTACATCCTATCCTAAATCAGCAATATCAAAGCCAAACCGCCTAACCAAATTTACCTTATAAGCGTGTGTTTATGGCGTGTTTGTATGCCAACCTATGTTATAATCCTGCGCAATTAGCTATTAAGGGTTATTACTTTGCAATTTATCGCACTTACTTCTATCGGAATCGAAAATTTATTGGTTGATGAACTAACAGAACTTGGCGCAACTGTGTCTAAGCAAACTGTGGGTTCAGTTCGTTTTGAGGCTGACTCATTACTGGCGCAAAAGGTTTGTTTATCAAGTCGTTTTGCTACGCGTGTGCTTATGCTTATTGAAGAAAAAGAAGGCGTAGATGACAAAAGTAGCCTGTATAACTTTGCCCGCTCGCAACCTTGGCAAGAATGGTTTGGACCAACGCAAACATTCGCAGTTGATTTCAATGGTACTAACGACTCACTAAAAAATACACAGTTCTCTGGTCTTGTTATAAAAGATGCAATTGTTGATTATTTTAATGATTTATTTGAACAGCGCCCAAATGTTGATAAACAAGACGCTAACGTACGAGTTGTCGCTCGTTTAAATCGTTATGGCGTATCAATGTATATTGATTACTCTGGTCCGCGTTTATCTGAACGTGGTTACCGCCAAGGTCAAGGTAAAGCGCCTATTAAAGAGCATCTAGCTGCTGCATTAATTAAACGAAGTGGCTGGCTTGATAATGTAAAACAACCGTTATTTGATCCGTGTTGTGGTGCAGGTACTATTTTAATTGAAGCCGCAGGTATGGCGCGAAACGAAGCACCTGGTCTATTTCGTGAAGGGTTTGCTTTTGAGCGCCTACCTAGCTTTAGAGCTGTTAAGTTTCAAGAATTAAAAGAAGAGCTACTCGCCAATATAACTGATCCTAAATTATGGTTAATTGGTCATGATTATGACGCGCAAGTGTTAGGAAAAGCGATTGATAATGCCAAACGCGCTGAGCTTGATGATGTTATTAAATTTAAGCAAAGCGATGCAACTAAGCTAACCGCTGTTGCTAAACTACCAGGCGTAGTTATTTCTAACTTACCATACGGTGAGCGTATTGGTTCGATGGCTGAACTCGTTGATTTACACCGTAACTTAGGTGTTGGTTTCAAAAAGCATTTCAATCATTGGAAGCTTGCGTTATTAGGTATGGATGAAAGCTTATTTAAGCTTTTAAAACTGGTTCGTCTTAAGCGTTATAAGTTTAAAAATGGTCCATTAGATGTTGAACTTAACTTATATCAATTAGATGATAAGCAAGTAAGCTTAACTACAGATGATAAAAAAGCCCTTAATTTTGAAGGCTCAACGTCGTTTGCTAATCGTTTAAAAAAGAACAAGCAAGGTCTAAAAAACTGGCTTAAGCAAAATGAGATTAATGCTTATCGTGTTTATGAAGCCGATATTCCAGAGTACAACGTTGCTGTTGATATTTATGGCGATTCAGCTGTTATTTTTGAATATGCAGCACCTAAAGAAATTGATGAAAAAACCTCTGAAAAACGCTTACAAGATGTAATTAGCTTAACATCTCAGCAGCTTAAAATAGCGCCTGAAAATATAGCTGTAAAAGTGCGTAAAAAGCAAAAAGGCGAAGATCAATACACCGCAATGGCTAAACAAAACCGTACTATGGTTGTTGAAGAGTTTGGTGCTAAGTTTAAAGTAAACTTATTTGATTATTTAGACACCGGTTTATTTTTAGATCACCGTTTAATGCGACGTTATATTCAAGACAACGCCAAAGATAAACGCTTTTTGAACCTGTTTGCATACACTGGCACAGCCTCTGTACATGCTGCGTTAGGTGGTGCTAAAGCAATAACTACCGTCGATTTATCAAAAACTTATTTAAAATGGGGTCAAGACAACTTCGATTTAAATAATATCAATAATACGCGATACCGCTTTGAGCAAGCAGATTGTTTAAAATGGTTAGAGCACGCAACGTCACAGTACGATTTAATATTTTTAGATCCACCTACGTTCTCTAATTCAAAACGAATGAAAGATGCATTTGACGTTCAAAGCGATCATATTAAATTATTAACGTGGGTTAAAAAGATTTTAAGCCCATCAGGTACCTTAATTTTTTCTAATAACAAACGTGGCTTTGTAATGGATGAGGTTGGCTTAATTGGTTTAGGTTTAAAAGCCGTTAATATTTCAGATAAAACGTTATCACCTGATTTTAAACGTAATAAAAAAATTCATAATAGCTGGTTGATCACTCATGGCTAAGTGGATTTTATACCACACAGATGGTTGCCATTTATGCGAGCAAGCAGAGCAACTCATTATGCCGTTACTTGGTAATAGTAAGACACTATTACCAATTGATATTATGACTGATGAGCAGCTTATTGCTGAGTATCAAATCAGTATTCCCGTATTAAAAAGTGAAAAAGGCGAGTTATTATTTTGGCCTTTTACCTCACACACTGTGCGTGAATTTTTAGCGCAAACAGAATAAGAGTAAATAAGAACTATGGATTTAATTAGAATTTTAAAAGCACAACTTGCTTTTGGTACTCATGCTTTACTTAACAAAGCAGATGCAGTGATTGAAAGTGGCGAACGAGTGTGTGTTGTAGGTCGAAATGGTGCAGGTAAGTCAACTCTATTAAAAGTGCTTGATGGCGAAGTTGTATTAGATGATGGTGAAATAAATCAGCTAGGTGGGATCCGAGTTTCTCGTTTAGAACAAGATCCACCAAAAGGCGCAAATGGCACTGTATTTGATTATGTTGCGCAAGGTATGCCTGAAATTGCTAACTTATTGATTGATTTCCATCATGTAAGTAATGAGCTTCAAACAGAGTGTAACGATAAGTTATTAAATAAACTTGAGCGTTTATCAAACCAATTAGAAGCAGTTGACGGCTGGCGCTTTGATAGCCGTATTCAACTAGTTTTGACACAATTAGAACTAACGCCAGAAGCTAAATTAGAATCTCTTTCAGGTGGTTGGTTACGTAAAGTGGCACTTGCACGTGCACTCGTTAGTGAACCTGATTTATTACTACTTGATGAGCCAACAAACCATTTAGACATGGCAAGCGTAATGTGGCTTGAGCAATTTTTAAAAGAGTTTAAAGGCGGAATCGTATTTATATCGCATGACCGTGCGTTTATTCGTGCTGTTGCTACGCGTATTTTAGATTTAGACCGTGGTAAGCTTATTTCGTACCCTGGTGATTACGCTACGTACTTAGAGCAAAAAGCCCATGATTTAAAAGTAGAAGAAAGCCAAAATGCATTGTTCGATAAGCGTTTAGCCGAAGAAGAAACGTGGATTCGCCAAGGCGTTAAAGCACGAAGAACCCGTAATGAAGGTCGAGTTCGTGAGTTAAAACAGCTTCGTACGGAGCGTAAACAACGTGTTGATCAAGTTGGTAAAACTGATTTCAATATTGAAACGGCTGACCGCTCTGGTAAGTTAGTATTTGAAGCTAAGCATCTTTGTCATGCATTTAAAGACAAAGTTATTGCTGATGACTTTTCTACACTTGTAATGCGCGGCGACAGAATTGGCTTAGTCGGTCCAAATGGTATTGGTAAAACAACATTATTAAAATTAATGTTTGGCGATTTAGTGCCAGACAGCGGTGAGACTAAGCAGGGTGTTAATTTAGAGTTTGCTTACTTTGACCAATATCGTGAAAAACTTGATGAAGAAGCCACTGTTCAAGATAACGTTGCTGAAGGCAAACAAGAAGTAATGATGGGTGGGCGCTCGCGTCATGTTTTAGGTTACCTACAAGACTTCTTATTTCCGCCAGCCCGCGCTCGTACTCCAGTTAAAGCACTCTCTGGTGGTGAAAAGAACAGATTACTATTAGCTAAATTGTTTTTAAAACCATCTAATATTCTTGTTCTCGATGAGCCTACGAATGATTTGGACATTGAAACACTTGAGTTATTAGAGGATATAATTAATCAATATCAAGGTACTGTGCTGATAGTAAGCCATGACCGTGAATTTATTGATAATACATGTTCGAGTGTTTGGGCATTTGAAGGTAATGGTAAAGTTACTGATATTGTTGGTGGTTACAGCGATTACGAAGCTTATGTTAACTACTTAGCCGAACAAGAAAAAAAAACTCAACAGCAACCAGTAAAAAAGGTTGAAAAAGTAGTCGCTCCTGTAGCTAAACCTGCAGCTAAGGCAAATAAACTTTCTTACAAATTAAAGCTTGAATTAGAGCAACTACCAAATAAAATGGAAAAACTTGAGGCTGATATTGAAGCTCAACAAGCTGTAGTTAGTAATTCAGACTTTTTTAAACAAGAAAGTGATGTAACTACTAAAGCATTGAACCATTTAGCACAACTTGAGTCTGACCTTGAAGCTGCCCTTGAGCGCTGGGAAGAACTTGAAGAATTACAGAATCAGTAGTAAGGATTAAAATGAAATATAAATTACTCGCTGCCAGTATTTTAGCAACACTGAGTACATCAGCAATAAGTGCAACATACCAATTAACTGAATTAGGTACACTTGAAGGTGCTAAACATTCTTACGTTACTGATGTAAGTGAAAGCGGGCATATGATCGGTGCAGCAAATGGTTTGTATAATCTGCCAATCGACACTAGTTACATAGACTTTACAGAAAATGTTGTCGAAAGTGCTTACTCAAGTGAAGAAAATGCTTTTGAGTTAAGTGATAAAGTAATTACTTTCACTTTAGATGATATAGAAAACAATAATGCGGTTGATAATAACCCAGATGCTCATGATTTTATGGTTAGCTTTTTAGGTAGTAGTACTCTAGGAATCACATCAAACTTTGAGTATCAAAAATTAAGTTCATTAGTGGGTGTAATCTACAACAATGATAGCGTAGCTGAGCAACCATTATTTGATGTTGCTTCAGTTGATTATGATGGATTAACCCGCTCAAACACTAATTTTTATAATGCGGTAAGTGAAGATGGTGTCTCTGTAGGTTGGGGTAGCGCGCCTTATGATAAAGTGCTGTTTACACCTGATGATGAAGATGATGCCGAAACATGGTTTACTCATGAATTTATTGAACGTGGAATGGTCGTTAGTGCCGATGGCTTACAAGTACCTTTAGTACCAGAGTTTAATGAGTATGGCGGTACAAGCCGCGCAAACGATATTATTAAAACGAATAGTGGTTATACGGTTGTTGGCAATGTATCTATAGATATACCAGAAGATAGATTAGAAAACATAGACGATAATTGTGATAACGAAGATGAACCGACTTCTGTTTGTATTAACTTATTAAATTCATCAGCAAGCGTATTTAATAAACGAGCTGTTAAATGGGAACTGGATGAGTTTTTAAATATTAACTCTACCGAGATTCTAGGCTTAGCTTTTGCTCCTGATGAAGATGAAACAGAGAACGATGCTTACACGAGTACTGCACTAGCTATAAATGAAAATGGCACTGTAGTTGGCTCATCTCACACTCGTTATTACAATAACGATAGTACTATCATAACTATGCCAGTGTATTTTAAAGATGGAAATGTAATTGATTTTATTGATCAAGAAGATGATTGGATATCTGGTAAATCATTAGCTATAAATGATAATGAAGTTATTGCAGGTTATGCAGTTAAATTTATTGAAGGCTCGCAAAGAAGTCAGTTCTTTTATCATGACATTAATACTGGCAGCACAGTCTTTCCTACAGGTTACTTCTCGAGTTCAAGTTCTTATGGTAACGATATAAATAACCAAGGTTACATTGTTGGTGAAGGCGAAGTAGGTGTTTCTGATAATACTCGTCGTAAAGAAGCATTTATTTATAAGATTGGTGAAGACAAAATCACCAATTTAAATGACTTACTACCATGTTTTGAATCTGATGGTGAAACTAGTTATGCTTATACTATGGCTGAGGCTAAAGTAATTAATGAAAATAACGAAATTTTTGGTGTAGCTACAAAAACCGTTGAAAAACGAGATACGCTAGGTGGCATTGTTACCGACGTTAATGGCAATACTGAATTTGAAAGTGTGGCTGTTGCAGTAAAACTTACCCCTATTGCTAATGGTGAAGTAGATAGTTGTTCTGTTGCTGAGCTTGAAGAAAATGAGCGTAGCTCTGCAAGCTTCCCTTGGTATACATTATTTTTATTACCACTGGTTGGTTTAAGACGTATATTTCGTTTTTAAATTATTAAATAATAAATATAAAAAAACCCAACTTTAATAAGTTGGGTTTTTTTTCGTCTATAGTAATTAGAATGTAATTAACATTAAACTAATTACTTAGTGCGCGTTGACCACGCTTTGATAACAGAGCGTCGCCAAATTATATCAATACCAAAATAACCGATGATTGAAGCAATAGAAGCACACACTAGTGAGCCTAGTAAAAATGCTGGACCAATAGTCTCTATACTTTCTAAAAACCAAGACCAACTAGCTTCAAAAACAAAGTGCTGCTCAGGTTGATTTAGTATTAATGTACCAACGAGATACGAGCCGTAAAAAATAGGTGGCATAGTTAAGGGGTTAGTAAGCCAAACTAGCGCGACAGATATAGGAAGGTTAACTCTAAATACAATTGCAAAAGCGGCCGCTAAAACCATTTGAAAAGGAACAGGGATGAAAGCAAAGAATAACCCAACAGCAAAAGCGCCACGTGCAGAGCGTCTGTTTAAGTGCCAAAGATTTGCGTCCTGCAAAAGATGTCCAAAAATTCTTAGTGATTTATGATGTCTAATTTTATTTGGATTAGGTAAAAATCTTTGGATCGTTTTTTTAGCCATTTAAAGCAACCATTTACATCAGTGTGGATAAGTCTTGGGTTTGTAATTGGGTGTATTGCAACCGTATTTTATTATCAGACCCTTGAATTTACAGTATTCACAATTTCTATCCTTATTGTGAGCGCTTATTTTAAGCCGTTTTTAAACGTATTGTTAGGCTTTATTTGCTCTATTTGTTGTATAGCACTACATTTTTATTTTTTTTATGATTTCGGCGCTCAAATTTCGAATGAAAAGTACACATATCAAACAAAACTGATAGTTGAAGATGTTATTTCAGATAAGCGGCCTCAGTATATAAAAGCCAAAATATTAACATTGGATGACAAAAGCTATTCGTATTTTAGAGCACCGAATGCAATGTTGAGTGTGAATTCGGAACAACTACTATCAGTTGGTGATACTTTTGATGCAACAATCCATTTAAAGTCTTTTCGAAGTAATAAAAATTTTAATGTTTTTGATAATGAGCGGTATGCGTTTACTCAAAAAATATTTTTTAAAGGTAAGGTTTTAAATAAGCAATTAGCTATCACTTATAAAAAAGAACACAGCCGTGTGTTTGGTTACCGTAAATTCATTCAAACAACATATAAAAACACGCAGCTTCAATGGCTTTATTATGCGTTACTTACTGGTGATAAATCACTGATGAGTTTTGATAATAAGCAATTAATGCAATCTCTTGGTTTAAGTCACTTACTAGCTATATCGGGGTTGCACATAGGACTTATTTTTGGTTTTGGATATATAACAACGCGATTTTTATTTAAAAAGATCAATTACGTAGGAAATCAGACAAAAAATTTATCTATTATTTATAGTTTTGTAGGTTTTGTAACCGCTTTTATTTATGTTTATTTAAGTGATTTTTTAGTTTCAGCCACACGGGCATTGATTATGTTAGGCTGTTATTTATTGCTATATTTTTTAGCTAAACAGCCATTGCGATGGCGCAGCATTTTATTTGCGCTTGTAATTGTGTTGCTCATAAACCCCTTTAATGTATTAAACCCTGGACTGTATTTTTCATTTTTAGCTGTCGCTATTATTTTTATAGTCGTAAATAAAATCCCTGTTTTAAATACGTCATTTTTAAACAAAATTATAGCTTTAGTTTTGATTCAAATAGCTTTGTTTATTGGGTTAATGCCATTGTCACTCTACTTTTTTAATGGTGTTAGTTTAGCTGGTTTAGTGTTGAATTTAATCGCTATTCCATTATTGTCTTTTATTATCATGCCCATGCTAATTATAATTACACTAATAAGTAGTGTGTTGGATATGAGTATTCTTATATGGATATTAGATAACAGCCTTAATTATTTATTTAAATTACTTGTAATGATTCCAGATCATTTAAGTTGGATAAGCGCAGATGAAATTAGTTCCTCGCTTGTTGTTTTTTCGTATATAACCATCTTAATATTCTATTTATTACCTTACAGATGGTTGGCATTTATTCCATTAAGCACCTTATTAATAAATTATTTATTGACAGAAAAACCTCACTGGCAGTTGCATGTTTTTGATGTTGGTCATGGTTTAATGATACTGCTCGAAAAAGATAAAAATGCTCTAGTATATGATTTTGGACCGAGTTACTTTAACCGTTTTAGCCGAACTCGCAGTATTTTGCTGCCCTACATTCAAGCAAATAAATTAATTGTTTCTACTTCAATTTTGAGCCATGAAGACAATGATCATGCCGGTGGGGTTGATCATTTTATCGATGCTGGCTTTGCACTGAGTTTTAAACAGTTTCACCCTGATAATTTACAAAGCGTGTGTAAAGTAATCACAGCTAACTTTTATGGATTAATAGTTGAAAGTTATAAAACGACTGGATTTGGTAATGAAAATGATGACTCATGTGTAGTTAGAATATCAGATGGAAATTACAGTGTTTTATTAACGGGTGACATTTCTAAACAACGAGAAGCGCAACTACTAAAAGGTGGTTATTTACTTCAAAGCACTGTAATGCTTAGTCCGCATCATGGTAGTGATACTTCTTCGAGTAAGGCTTTTATAGATAAGGTGAATCCAAAAATAGTTATTCACTCAAGTGCTTATCAAGGGCAGTGGGGTTTTCCTAAAGACGAAGTTGTAGCACGGTATAATAAAATTAATGCCAAGCAATATAGTACAGGTAAGCAGGGGCAAATTAGTATTAAGTTTTATAGTAGTGATATTAGCGTGATAACTGCAAGACAACAGGAAAGTTATTGGTTTATTAAAGATTGACGTTTTGTTTTATCGCCCCTGAGGATACAATAGAGACTGTAATTGTATAAAGAGAGTGTTATGGATCAAAGTACTACACAAATTTATAAACGACTTGTTTCTTACGTTGGTGCGTATAAGTCTGTCGCCTTCGTCGCTATTATAGGAATGATAGGGTATTCAGGTATGGATGCTTTGTTTATTCAGTTAATGAAGCCATTTATAGATGAAGGACTGAATCAGAGAAATGCTGATGTATTAAAATATGCCCCATTTGTGGTTATTGCTTTGGTAATAGGGCGTGGTATTTTTAACTTTATGTCGTCATATTGTTTAAGCTATGTAGGCTCACAAGTTGTACGATCTCTTCGTCAAGAATTATTCGAACACATTTTACATTTACCTGTTTCTTTTCATGATAAAAACTCAACGGGCGATTTAATTTCTAAAATTACGTTTGATACAGAACAGGTTCAACAGGCAATAACTAAAGCGTTGCTAATCGTTGTTCGAGAAGGGGCATTTGTTGTCTTTTTACTTGCTCTTATGTTTTACACTAGCTGGAAATTGTCACTGATATTTTTAGTGATTATTCCATTAGTGGCTATTATTGTTGCCGTCGTTTCTAAACGTTTTCGCCATATATCAAAAAACATTCAATCGGCTATGGGGCAAGTTACCCGTAGTTCAGAACAAATGCTGAGCGGGCATAAAGTTATTCATGGGTTTGGTGGGCAAGACCAAGAAATAAGTAAATTTTCTAAAATTAATAATCATAACCGCCAGCAACGCATTAAAATGGATGCAACCAAAGCGCTAAGTGTGTCTATTATTCAAATACTCGCTGCAAGTGCAATGGCGGTTATTTTATGGGTGGTATCAATGCCTTCCATGATTGATACGATAAGCTCTGGTGATTTTGTGGTTTTGATATCATCGATGATGATGTTGCTGCGTCCACTAAAACAACTTGCTAATGTTAATAGCGATATGCAACGTGGCATTTCTGCATCTCAAAGCATATTTTTAATACTGGATGAAAATGTTGAAAAAGATACCGGCACAGTCGCGGTTGATAAAGTTAAAGGTATTATTGAAATAAAAAATGTTACCTTTAAATATCCAACTAAAAACGAACCTGTATTAAATGATTTATCACTTTCGATAAAAGCAGGTGAAAGTATTGCATTAGTGGGGCGCTCTGGTTCTGGTAAGTCAACAATTTCTAATTTATTACCTCGTTACTATGACTTAGAGTTACCGAGTGAAATTTTACTTGATGGTATTGCTTTGCACGATTATAAATTAGCTGATTTACGCCGCCAGTTTGCATTAGTTTCTCAACAAGTTGTTTTATTTAACGATACTATTGCTAACAATATTTGTTACGGTATAAAAGGTGATGTAAGCCCTCAAAAGCTAGAACAAGTTGCTAAGCAAGCCCATGTTTGGGAGTTTGTTAAAGACCTTCCTGATAAATTAAATACCATGGTAGGCGAAAATGGGGTGATGCTTTCGGGTGGACAACGCCAGCGTATTGCTATTGCACGTGCAATACTCAAAGATGCACCCATTTTAATTTTAGATGAAGCAACATCAGCACTCGATACAGAATCTGAAAAGCTTATTCAGCAAGCACTTGAAACTTTAATGAAAAATAAAACGTCAATTGTTATAGCGCATCGTTTATCTACTATTGAAAACAGTGACCGAATTTACGTTATAGATAACGGGCGTGTTATAGAAAGTGGCGACCATAATGCCCTACTTGCAAAAGAAGGTACTTATTCTGCTTTATGTAAAATGCAATTTGGCGACCAGGCGTGAGTAGAATAGAGCAAAGTTGGTATAAGCCATTTAGTATTATTACTTTACTACTTTTGCCTTTATCAGCTTTATTTTGGCTTATATCTGTACTGCGTAAATATTTTTACGCCGTTGGAATAGTAAAACAATTTATAAGTAAAACCCCCATTATAGTTGTTGGTAATATTAGTGTTGGTGGCAATGGTAAAACGCCATTTGTACTATGGCTTTATAAATATTTAACTCAGCAAGGCTTATCAGTCGGTATTATTAGTAGAGGTTATGGGGGGCGAGCTAACCATTACCCTTTATTAGTAACAGATCAAGTTGATACCATTGAAGCGGGAGATGAACCTGTTCTTTTATATCATCGTTTAAAATGCCCAATTGCTGTTGGCCCAAATAGACAACACAATATTGAATTGTTAGAGCGTGAATACAAACTAGACGTTATTATTTCAGACGATGGTATGCAGCATTATAAAATGGCACGTAGTATTGAGTGTTGTATTGTTGATAGTGAACGTCGATTTGGTAACGGGTTTTTAATGCCTGCAGGACCACTACGTGAGACCGTAAAGCGCTTAAAAAGTGTTGATTTAATTATTGAAAATGGTGGAAACAGCACTAGCCACTACACATTACAAGTAAGCCCATTAAAAGCCGTGAGTGATTCATTACCATTAGTAAATTCAATTACTAGCGCTCACTCTGTATGTGCGATTGGTAATCCTAAGCGTTTTGAAAACTCATTAGAAGCACAAGGGATTACGCTATTATCGACTCATCATTTTAGAGATCATTATGCATATACAGCAGACGACTTTATTCAATTTGGTGATGATAATGTGCTAATGACTGAAAAAGATGCAGTAAAATGTAAAGGTTTCGCAAAATCTAATTGGTATTATTTACCTGTTGATGCTCAACCTACTGATGCTGTAATTAACAAATTAAATTCATTATTAAAAGAAAAAGGGATCCTAAATGGCCTTTGATACAAAGTTACTCGAAATAATAGCTTGCCCAGTAGGCAAGGGTAAATTACGTTTTGATAAAGAAAATAACGAGCTAATTAGCACTGCTGCTAAACTGGCCTACCCTGTACAAGATGATATTCCTGTCTTACTTGAAAATGAAGCACGCGAGCTATCCTTAGAAGAGGTTGAAAAGTGGAATTCGTAGTTATAATTCCTGCACGTTTTGCATCAACTCGTTTGCCAGGTAAGCCACTTGCTGATATTTGTGGTAAACCGATGATTCAGCACGTTTATGAAAAAGCATGTTTATCAGGAGCCAGTAAAGTTGTTATTGCAACTGATCATCAAAATGTTTTTGATGCTGTGAGCTTATTTACGAATGATGTTTTAATGACACGTGATGATCATCAATCTGGTACTGAACGTTTGGCTGAAGTTGTTGACTTATTAAATCTTGATAGCAGTACAATTGTTGTTAATGTTCAGGGTGATGAGCCATTGCTTGCGCCAGAAAACGTATCGCAAGTTGCAAATCTTTTAAATGATTCAACAGCTCCAATGGCAACTTTAAGTGTTGCTATTGAAGAGCAAGATGAAGTCTTTAATCCAAACGCGGTTAAAGTTGTTAGTGATATAAATAAAAATGCACTTTACTTCTCACGCGCTAGTATTCCTTTCAATAGAAATGCAATGATGAATGAGAACAGTGAACTTGATTTAGCTTCATTTCAACGTCATGTAGGTATTTATGCATACAGGGCAGGCTTTATTAAACAGTATATTGAATTGAGTGTATCGCCACTTGAGTTACTTGAGTCATTAGAGCAACTACGGGTAATTTATCATGGTTATAGTATTAAAATAGAGCAAGCAAAAATAAGTCCGCATGCTGGTGTAGATACACTTGAAGATTTAGCAAAGGTTATTGCGCATATTCAAAGTAAAAATAAGTGATTAATACACAAACCAAGCACTTAAAAATCGTTTATACGCATAATGATTTTTATATTTTAGAAAAGCCTGCAGGTCTTAATTTTCATTCTGAAGATGGTCCTGGTTTTGTTGTTTTAGCTGAGCAGCAATTATCACAAAAGCTTTATGCGGTTCATCGTCTAGATAAAGTAACATCTGGTCTTATTATCTTAGCCCGAAATAAAGTAGCAGCCGCTACTTTTACAACGCTTTTTACTGAGCATGCAATTAATAAATTTTATTTAGCGATTAGCGATGCAAAGCCGAAAAAAAAGCAAGGCTGGATAAAAGGCGATATGGCTAAATCTCGTCGCGGTTCATTTAAGTTACTAACAACTAAGCTTAACCCTGCAATTACTCGATTTTACTCTTTGAGCTATAAACCAGGATTTAGAGGTTATATTTTAAAACCTTACTCTGGTAAAACACATCAACTAAGAGTGGCATTAAAAAGTATTGGCTCAGCTATTTTAGGTGATGCAATGTATGCAGGTACGCCATCAAATCGTACCTATTTACATGCATATGCATTGCGCTTTTTATGGCAGGGTGAACAACTGCAATTTACTTTATTGCCCGATAGCGGCGATGAATATTTGGCATTAATTAAACATCAAGATTTTCAAGCATGGCTATCGCCATGGCAACTGGACTGGTAAATGAGCGAAAAAGTTACAGATATACGTTTTGGTGGTATTAAACGTTTATATGGTCATCAACAGTTTGAATGGCTTCAAAATGCACATTTTTGTGTTGTAGGTATTGGTGGTGTAGGAAGCTGGACTGCTGAGGCACTTGCCCGTACTGGTGTAGGCAAAATGACACTTATTGATTTGGATGATATTTGCGCCACTAACGTAAACAGGCAAATTCATGCGCTAACTGGCACTATTGGTCAAGCGAAAGTGGATGCAATGAAAGCACGGTGTGAGCTTATAAATCCAGATTGCCAAATTAGTGTAATAGATGATTTTATTACACTTGAAAATATCCAAGAGCATATTCAAGGCTTTGATTATGTAATAGATTGTATTGATGCAGTTAAAGAAAAAGCAGCATTAATTGCTCACTGTAAACGTAACAAACTACCAATAATTACAACAGGCGGTGCTGGCGGACAAACAGATCCTAGCCAAATAACGTTTGGAGATGTAGCCAAAACCACTCAAGACCCGTTATTAGCTAAAGTACGTTATATTCTTCGTAAACAATATAATTTTAGCAGTAACCCAAAGCGTAAATTTAACATCGATTGCGTATACTCAACCGAGCAACTGGTTTACCCAGGAAGTGATGGCAGTGTGTGTCATGCCAAGCAAAGTGCAGACGGTACTATGAACATGGACTGTAATAATGGCTTTGGATCGGTAACAATGATCACTGGTAGCTTTGGTTTTTTTGTAGCGGCTAAAGCAGTGCGTAAATATTTAGATAAAAAACAACGTATAGCTTTAAATAACCAAGCTTAAATAATAATTATTTTTTAATTCACTATTTTTCTAGGGCTAGTGCTAAAAAATAGTGAATTGATGTGGATTTTTTATTAATTGATTATATTAAAGTGTTTTTTGTTGAGCCATGATTTTAATTTTTTCGACTATGGCTTTTACACCATTCCCTCTAGAAGGGCTTAGGTGGCTAATTAGCCCCAACTTTTCAAATTCTTCATAAGCGTCAACTTTTATTACTTGCTCAGGAGTTAAACCGTTATAAAGGGCTAATATTAACGCTAATAAACCTTTTACAATACGTGTATCTGAATCACCTATAACGACTAGCGCATTTTCAGTTAAGTCAAATTCCACAAACATCCACACTTTACTTTCACACCCAGGCACAAGAGCGTCATCTATTTTTAATTCATCAGGTAGTAAGGGTAACGTTTTACCTAATAGCATTATTTCACGATATTTTTGCTGCCATGTAGAAGCATTTTTTATTGAATCAGTTACCTGGTTAAACGTATTTGTCATTAGTTATCCAAATTTAGTCTAAAAGCGCGATACATTCACGCAATGCATTGATGAATTTATCGACATCATCACAATTATTATAGAATGCAAAGCTAGCCCTAAGGGTACCATTTAACCCTAAATGAGCCATTAAAGGCTGCGTACAATGATGACCAGCTCTTATTGCCACCCCGTAACCGTCAAGCAAAGTTGCCAAATCGTAGGGATGTTCATCTTTATAATTAAAACATAGGGTGCCGATGTTGTTATTTAAGTCACTATATACTGTTATTCCATCAATTTTTTTAAGTTTTTCAGCTGCATATTTAAATATATTTTGTTCATGCTTGATGATTTCATCGTAATTTAACTGTGTTAAATAATTAAGTGCAGCACCAAAGCCTAATACGCCGGCTATATTTGGAGTACCAGATTCGAATTTAGCTGGGGCATCACGATAAGTGCTGTGTGTCATTGTAACGGTTTGAATCATCTCTCCACCAGTCTGATAGGGAGTTAAGCTATTTAAAAGCTCATAACGACCATACAAGCCGCCTAATCCTGTTGGACCTAACATTTTGTGAGCAGAGAAAACATAAAAGTCACAATTAAGCGCTTTTAAATTTGGTCTTAAATGCATAGCACTTTGGGCTCCATCAATTAAAACCAATGACCCGATTGCTTTGGCACATGTAATTAAAGGGCTTAAATCAGTAATATTCCCAAGCGCATTAGATGCATGAGTAATAGCGATTAGCTTAGGTTTATTTTTTTCAATAAACTCACAGCACCGAGTAATATTAAAAGTACCGTCCTCATTTAAAGGCATTATGGCGAGCTTAGCTCCAGCTTGTTGTGCCAATACTTGCCATGGAACAATGTTAGCGTGGTGCTCTACAGGCGTAATTATTATTGTATCGCCAGTTATAATCTGATTTTTTATACCGTTAGCTATAAGGTTAATTGATTCTGTTGCGCCTTTTGTCCAAACAATTTCCTTACTTTGCACCCCAAAATAGTCAGCTGTCTGGGTTCGAACGTCCTCATATAATAGGGTTGCATTTTCACTCAAGAAATGACGGCCGCGATGTACATTTGCATTTTTAGTCGTGTAAAAATCAACGGTAGTATCGATAACGCATTGAGGTTTTTGCGTTGTAGCACCCGAATCTAAATAAACAAGTGGTTGATTGTTTACAGTTTGATTTAAGGTAGGGAAGTCACTTCGGATTTTATTTATATCAAACTCTAGAGCAGGCATTAGTTAATCAACGTTGTCATTTTAGGGGGAGAATTGTAGCCACTTTAAGATTATTCTCAAGTATCTAATAATAAAAAAGGCCGCAAATGCGACCTTTTAAAGTATTCAAATAATACTAAAGCGTATTATTAACGCTTATCAGTTGATACGTAGTCACGTGCAGTGTAACCAGTATAAAGCTGACGAGGGCGGCTGATCTTATGACCAGGTTGAGAAAGCATCTCATCCCAGTGAGTGATCCAACCAACAGTACGCGCCATTGCAAAAATTACAGTGAACATGCTAGTTGGAATACCAATCGCTTTTAAGATAATACCTGAGTAGAAATCTACGTTAGGGTAAAGTTTCTTCTCTACAAAGTACGGGTCTTCAAGTGCGATTTTTTCAAGTTTCATTGCAATATCAAGCAATGGATCTTGAATATTAAGTTCAGCAAGTACTTCGTGACACGTTTGACGCATTACTGTTGCACGAGGGTCGAAGTTTTTGTAAACACGATGACCAAAGCCCATAAGACGGAAAGGGTCCGCTTTATCTTTTGCTTTTGCAACGTATTCATCAATGCGATCAACAGAACCAATTTCTTCTAACATGTTCAAACATGCTTCGTTAGCGCCGCCATGTGCCGGGCCCCAAAGAGATGCAATACCAGCGGCAATACATGCATAAGGATTAGCACCAGATGAACCAGCAAGACGTACTGTAGACGTAGATGCATTTTGTTCGTGATCAGCATGAAGCATGAATATTTTATCCATTGCTTTAGCTGTTACTGGATTAACTTTATATTCTTCAGCTGGTACAGAGAACATCATATGTAAGAAGTTTTCTGCATAACCTAAATCGTTACGTGGGTAAACAAATGGTTGACCAACGTTCGTTTTATACGCCATTGCTGCAATAGTAGGTAATTTAGCTACTAACTTAACTGCACTTGTTTTACGTTGATTTGCATCAGTAATATCAAGATCTTCATGATAAAAAGATGATAAAGCACCAACTACACCACATAGCATTGCCATTGGGTGAGCGTCAAAGCGGAAGCCTTGGAAAAAGTTTGCAATTTTCTCATCAAGCATTGTGCTATGAGTAATTTGTAATGAAAAATCAGTGTATTGCTCTTTAGTTGGTAACTCACCATTTAATAGTAAGTAACACAACTCAATGTAATCTGAGCCATCAGCTAATTGTTCAATTGGGTAACCACGGTGAAGTAGGATACCTTTACCACCATCAATGTAGGTGATTGCAGATTCACAAGAACCAGTCGACATGAAACCTGGGTCATAAGTAAAGTGACCATGTGAACCTAACGTACGTACGTCGATTACATCTTGGCCAGCTGTGCCTTGATAAATTGGAAGTTCGATTGGATCTAGTCCATCAATTTGGACTGTGGCTTTTTTATCTGCCATCGTTATGTATCTCCTATTAAGATATCTATTCTGATTTTTAGATTTTTAAAGTTCTGAAATCTGTTTTAAGCACATCTTCGCATTTTAACGTGAAAGAGGGGTGTAAAGTCAATTTTTATAAACATTATGCACATATGTATAATAAATATTCTGTGTGAATTAAATATTATACCATTGGCTAATTCGCAAACGTCTCTAAATAAACAAGAATTGTAAAAAGCCTTGTGGGTATATATACTAACGTTGGTTTTAAACCGTATTGTATTTGGGTAAACATAGTTTTACAGTTTAATTTTACATTTATTGTGAACTTTAACTGTTTCTATTCGTTTACTTTGATAGTTCCATCAGTAATATTTGGTGGGTTTTTAGAAAAGCAAGTAGATGAGCTCCACTGTGAGCAAGATGGGCAAGTAACTGTGAAAAAGCAAAGACCTGTAAATCTAGATCTAACAACTATATCTATGCCGGCAACGGCTAAAGCGTCAATATTTCACCGCGTCACCGGTGTTGCATTATTTTTTGCTTTAACGTTTGTCATTTGGGCTTGGTCTGAGTCTCTCTCTTCAGCTGAAAGTTTTGAATTCGTCAAGGGTCTGTTTAACGGATTCATTGCCAAATTTATAGCTTGGGGCACTGTTTCTGTATTAGGTTATCACCTTATTGGTGGCATCCGTCATATGATTATGGATATGGGACATTGGGAAGAACTTGAATCAGGTAACCTCAGCGCTAAAGTTTCAATGGCTCTTGGTGTTGTGTTTGCCGTATTGGCAGGGGTGTGGATATGGTTTTAAATCAAGCAACTCTTAAACGTGATGGTGTACAAGATTTCGTATCTTTACGTACCACGGCATTAATAATTAGCGCATATGCGATTTTTATTATCGGCTATTTTTTAGCGACGCCAGAAGTCACTTTCGAAGCCTGGACAGGCCTCTTCTCTAACCTAGCAATGAAAGGGTTTACATTAATTACCCTGGTTTGCATTATGGTTCATACCCGCATTGGCCTTTGGCAAGTTCTTACAGACTATGTTAAGTGTTCGAAGTTACGTGCCGTTTTAGGTTTTGTATTAAACCTAATGGCCGTTGCTTACGTAGCTATTGGTCTAATTGTATTATGGGGTGTTTAAGTGAAATATTCTGTTCGTGAATTTGACGCCGTAGTAATTGGCGCAGGTGGTGCTGGTATGCGCGCCGCTCTAGCAATTACTGAATCTGGCAAAACGTGTGCATTAATATCTAAAGTATTCCCAACACGCTCACACACTGTATCTGCACAAGGTGGTATTACAGTAGCGCTTGGTAATTCACACGAAGACAACTGGGAATGGCATATGTACGATACCGTTAAGGGCTCCGATTTTATCGGTGACCAAGACGCTATTGAATACATGTGTCAAACAGGCCCAGAAGCTATTACTGAATTAGAAAACATGGGTTTACCATTTTCTCGTTTTGAAAATGGTCGTGTTTACCAACGTCCTTTCGGTGGTCAATCGAAGAACTTTGGTGGTGAACAAGCCGCTCGTACAGCAGCCGCAGCTGACCGTACTGGTCATGCGTTATTACACCTTCTTTATCAACAAAACGTAAAAAATAAAACAAATGTATTCTCTGAATGGTATGCACTTGATTTAGTTAAAAACGATAATGGTGATGTAGTAGGGTGTACTGCAATTGAGATTGAAACAGGTGAAATTACTTACTTCAAATCTAAAGCTGTAGTGCTTGCTACTGGTGGTGCTGGTCGTATATTTGCATCAACAACGAATGCTCACATTAATACTGGTGACGGTGTTGGTATGGCAACACGTGCTGGTATTTCTATGCAAGACATGGAAATGTGGCAGTTTCATCCTACGGGTATCGCAGGTGCTGGTACGCTAGTAACTGAAGGTTGTCGTGGTGAAGGCGGTTATCTTTTAAATAAAGATGGCGAGCGCTTCATGGAACGTTATGCTCCAAATGCAAAAGACTTAGCGTCTCGCGATGTTGTAGCACGTTCAATGATGACTGAAATCCGTGAAGGTCGTGGTTGTGATGGTCCTTGGGGTCCTCACCTTAAGCTGAAACTTGACCATTTAGGTGAAGAAACGCTTAACTTACGTCTTCCAGGTGTATGTGATCTAGCTAAAACGTTTGCTCACGTTGATCCTGCTAAAGAACCAATTCCAGTAATTCCAACTTGTCATTATATGATGGGTGGTGTTCCTACTAACGTAAATGGTCAAGCTCTACAAATCGATGCTCAAGGCAAAGAAACAGTAGTTCAAGGCTTATTTGCTGTAGGTGAGATTGCATGTGTATCCGTACATGGTGCAAACCGCTTAGGTGGTAACTCATTACTAGATTTAGTGGTATTTGGTCGTGCTGCTGGTAACTTCTTAGGTAAATATCTTAAAGATGTTGAAATATCTAAGGCTGCTTCAGAGTCAGACTTAGAAGCCTCTCTAGCACGTTACAATCGTTGGGAAAATTCAACGGCTGGCCAAGGTGAAGATCCAGTTCAAATCAAAAAAGACCTACAACAGTGTATGCAACTTAACTTCTCGGTATTCCGTGAAGGTGATTCAATGGCATCAGGTCTTCAAGAGCTTAAAGAAATTCGTGAACGTCTGCAGCATGCACGTCTTGATGATAAATCATCAGACTTTAATACGCAGCGAATCGAATGTCTTGAACTAGATAACTTAATGGAAACAGCTTACTCAACTGCAGTAGCTGCAAACTTCCGTACAGAAAGCCGTGGTGCACATTCTCGCTTTGATTACCCAGATCGTGATGACGAAAACTGGTTATGTCACTCAGTATTTAATCCTTTAACGGATGAAATGAGTAAGCGTGATGTAAACTATGCGCCTAAAACGCGTGAAGCTTTCCCACCTAAAGCACGTGTTTACTAGGAGATAGACGATGGCACAAGTACAATTTTCAGTTTATCGTTATAATCCAGATGTTGACAACGCACCTCGTATGCAAGAATACACCTTGCAAACAGAGGAAGGTCACGACATGATGGTATTGGATGCACTTATTCTTTTAAAAGAACAAGATCCAACATTATCTTTCCGTCGTTCATGCCGTGAAGGTGTGTGTGGATCTGATGGTGTTAACATGAATGGTAAAAATGGTCTGGCATGTATTACTCCTTTATCTACGCTACAAAAAAATGGCAAAGGTAAAATTGTAGTTCGTCCATTACCAGGCTTACCAGTGGTTCGTGACCTTGTTATAGACATGAGTCAGTTCTACACTCAGTACGAAAAAGTTAAACCTTATTTAATTAATGATCAGCCAGCAGCAGGCGAACGTCTTCAAACTATCGAAGAACGTAATAAATTAGATGGGTTATATGAGTGTATTTTGTGTGCATGTTGTTCAACATCGTGTCCTTCGTTCTGGTGGAATCCAGACAAGTTCATTGGTCCAGCAGGCCTTCTTCATGCTTACCGTTTCTTGGCTGATAGCCGAGATACAGCAACTGAAGAACGTTTAGCGGATTTAGACGATGCGTTCAGTGTGTTCCGTTGCCACAGTATAATGAACTGTGTTAGCGTTTGTCCTAAGGGTCTTAATCCGACCAAAGCAATTGGGCAAATCAAATCTATGTTATTAAACCGAGCTGTTTAATTACTTAGTAAACGTAAGATGGCTAATACTTATTATTTATTAGCCATCTTGTTATGATAACTATTAATTTCTGCGCTAAAAAAAAGGGCTTATAAATGCACGAAGGTGTGATGAAGGCATGGCTAGAATCTTCACATTTAAACGGCGGCAACGTTGCTTATGTAGAAGAGCTTTATGAAGCGTATTTAGACGATGCGACTTCTGTGCCAGATGAATGGCGAGAAGTGTTCGAACAATTACCTAAAGTTGATGGTGTGGATGTTGAAGTAAAACATTCAGAAGTTCGAGCGCAGTTTGCACAGCTTGCTAAAAACAAGCATAGAGAAGTAGTGGTAGCAGAGGGTAGTGGCGGTGACCTTAAACAGGTTAAAGTACTACAACTTATTAATGCTTTCCGCTTTCGAGGACACCAAAATGCAAACCTAGATCCATTAGGTATTTGGCAACGAGAGCGTGTACGAGATTTAGAGCTAGAGTACCACGACTTATCAGCAAGTGATTTTGACCGCGAATTTAACGTAGGATCGTTTGCCGTAGGGCGCGATACTATGCCTTTAGGTGAATTATACCAAGCACTAAAAACTACATATTGTGGTTCTATTGGCGCTGAGTATATGCACATCACATCGACAGAAGAAAAGCGTTGGTTACAACAGCGTTTAGAATCTGTGCAGTCTAGGCCTAAATTCTCAAAAGATGAAAAGCTTCGTATCTTAAAAGGTCTTACTGCAGCGGATGGTCTAGAAAAATATTTAGGGTCTAAGTTCCCTGGTGCTAAGCGCTTTTCACTTGAAGGTGGCGATGCGTTAGTTCCTATGCTTAAAGAGCTTATTCACCGAGCAGGTGAAAGCGGCCAACAAGAAGCTGTTATTGGTATGGCTCACCGTGGTCGTCTAAACGTTCTTGTAAATGTACTTGGTAAAAACCCATCAGAGCTGTTTGATGAGTTTGCTGGTATACACAAAGAAACGCTAAGTTCTGGTGATGTTAAATATCACATGGGTTATTCGTCTGACTTTGCTACTAAAGGTGGCAATGTACATATGGCGCTTGCCTTTAACCCATCTCATCTAGAAATCGTAAACCCTGTTGTAATGGGGTCAGTGCGTGGTCGTCTCGACCGTTTAGGTGATAAATCAGGCATTAAAGCGCTACCTATCACCATTCATGGTGATTCTGCAATTGCTGGTCAAGGTGTTGTACAAGAAACGTTTAACATGTCACAAACTAACGCGTTTAGTTGTGGTGGTAGTATTCGTATTGTTGTCAATAACCAAGTAGGCTTTACAACCTCTAAGCAAGATGACGTTCGTTCAACGCCATATTGTACTGACATCGCAAAAATGGTGCAGGCCCCAATATTCCATGTTAATTCTGACGATCCTGAAGCAGTTGCATTTGTTACTCAACTTGCCCTTGATTTCAGAAACCAGTTTAAACGCGACGTAGTTATCGATTTAGTGTGTTACCGTCGCCATGGTCATAATGAAGCTGATGAGCCAAATGCAACACAGCCGATTATGTACCAAAAAATTAAAAAGCACCCAGTGCCGCGTTTAATTTATGCAGATCAACTTATTGCTGAAGGCTCTTTTTCTGAACAAGACGTTAAAGCGCTTGCTGATGAGTACCGTGATGCATTAGATGAAGGTAATTGTGTTGTTTCAGAAATACAGCCAGTGACTTCACATTCTTCTGAATGGGCAAAATATATTGGTCATGAATGGGATGTTGATTACGATGCTAGCGTGTCTGTAGAGGAGCTTAAAGCCCTTGGCGAAAAAGTAGCTTCTTACCCAGAACAGCATAAAGCTCAATCTCGCGTTAAAAAGATTTATGACGATCGTAAGCTAATGGCTGCAGGTGAAAAACCACTTGATTGGGGTATGGCTGAAACTTTAGCCTATGCAACAATTGCGTCTGAAGGTACTGACATTCGTTTAACAGGACAAGACACAGGTCGAGGAACATTCTTTCATCGTCATGCTGTTGTCCATGGTCAATCAAATGGTATGACTTACACTCCTTTACAGCATTTAAGTGAAGATCAAGGCACATTTGAAGTCTTTGATTCTGTTCTATCAGAGGAAGCTGTAGTTGCGTTCGAATATGGTTATGCTACCGCTGAACCTAAGTCTCTCGTAATATGGGAAGCGCAATTTGGTGACTTCGCCAATGGTGCACAAGTTGTATTTGACCAATTCTTAAGCTCAGGTGAGCAAAAGTGGGGTCGTTTATGCGGTCTTACAATATTGCTACCACATGGCTATGAAGGTCAAGGTCCTGAACATAGTTCAGCTCGTTTAGAGCGTTTTTTACAACTATGTGCTGATCACAATATGCAAGTATGTGTACCTTCAACACCAGCTCAAGTATATGCAATGCTTCGTCGTCAATCAGTTAGACCGCTTCGTCGTCCACTGATTGTTATGACACCTAAGTCGTTACTTCGTCATCCGCTTGCAACTTCGTCACTTGAAGAACTTTCTGAAGGTGTTTTTCATAATATGATCGACGAAATCGATGATATTAACCCTGAAAAAGTAGAGCGCGTTGTATTTTGTAGCGGTAAAGTTTATTACGAACTACTACAAGAGCGTCGTAAACTTGAGCTAGATAATGTTGCGATTGTACGTGTAGAACAATTATATCCGTTCCCACACGATGAAATGCAAACGATTATGAAACAATATCAACACGTAACTGATTTTGTATGGTGTCAAGAAGAACCACAAAACCAAGGTGCATGGTACTGTTCACAACATCACTTTATTGATGCAATTCCACAAGGTGCTAAGTTAAAATATGCAGGTCGTAAAGCGTCTGCATCACCAGCGTGTGGTTACATGTCAGTACATACTAAAGAACAACAAGCGCTCGTTGCCGACGCGCTTACTATAGAAAATAAAGGATAAGCAATGAGCACAGAAATTAAAGTTCCTGTTCTTCCTGAGTCGGTTGCAGATGCTACCGTTGCTACATGGCATGTAAGTGTTGGCGACAAAGTAACTCGCGATCAAAACTTAGTAGACATTGAAACAGATAAAGTGGTTTTAGAAGTTGTTGCACAGCATGACGGTGTAATCACAGAAATATCACAAGAGGAAGGTGCAACCGTACTTGGCGATCAAGTTATGGGTTTACTTGGTGATGCTGATGCAGCGCCAGCAAGTGAAGGTTCATCTACAAAAGAATCAGCACCAGCTAAATCAGAAGACGCGCCAGCGGCGCCATCAGCACCAGCATCAGAAGGTAAAGAAGTGGATATTAAAGTACCTGTACTTCCAGAATCAGTTGCAGACGCAACAATTGCTACATGGCATGTACAACCAGGTGACGCGGTAACTCGTGACCAAAACTTGGTAGATATTGAAACAGATAAAGTTGTTCTTGAAGTAGTAGCTCAAGAAGACGGTATTATGGGTGATATCATTCATGGCGAAGGCGACACTGTATTAGGCGAACAAGTAATTGGTTCGGTTAAAGCAGGCGGTGCACCAGCGGCTCCAGCTGCAAAAGCAGACGCAGCGCCAGCAGCAGATTCAAGCGAAAGTTCAGATGTGTTAACACCATCAGTTCGTCGTTTAATTGCTGAGAAAGGCCTAGACGCTTCTAAAATCAAAGGCACGGGTAAAAATGGTCGTGTGACTAAAGAAGACGTTGATACTTTCTTAAAAGCACCAGCACCAGCAGCTAAAAAAGCAGAAGCCTCTGCTCCAGCTGCACCGATGGGCGATCGTACTCAAAAACGCGTACCTATGACTCGTTTACGTAAAACGATTGCGACACGCCTTCTTGAAGCTAAAAACTCAACTGCAATGTTAACTACATTCAACGAAGTGAACATGGGACCAATCATGAGCCTTCGTAAGCAGTATCAAGAAACGTTTGAAAAGCGTCACGGCATTCGTTTAGGTTTCATGTCTTTCTATGTGAAAGCTGTAACTGAAGCTCTTAAGCGTTTCCCAGATGTAAATGCATCGATTGATGGTGATGATATTGTTTACCATAATTACTTTGATATCAGCATTGCAGTATCTACACCACGTGGTTTAGTTACTCCAGTACTTAAAGATTGTGACAAACTATCTGTTGCTGAAATTGAAAAAGGTATCCGTGAATTAGCACTTAAAGGTCGTGACGGTAAGTTAACGCTTGCAGATATGACTGGTGGTAACTTCACTATTACTAATGGTGGCGTATTTGGTTCATTACTATCTACACCTATCATCAACTTGCCACAGTCTTCAATTTTGGGTATGCATAAAATCCAAGACCGTCCTATGGCAGTGAATGGTAAAGTAGAAATACTTCCTATGATGTATTTAGCTCTTTCTTACGACCATCGTATAATTGATGGTAAAGAATCGGTTGGTTTCTTAGTAACTATTAAAGAGTTACTTGAAGATCCAACACGCTTATTGCTGGATGTTTAATCCAGTAGTATGAAATGTAAGCTGTGAATGAACATTCACAGCTTTTTTTTTGCGCCTTTGGTCATACTGGGGTTTTCATGTTAAGCCTTGGGATCTATACTAGGTGCGCAATTTGGGATAGTTGTATATTTGAAAAAATATTCAGCTCTTTTAGTATAAAAAATTGGATAAAGCATCATGAATTTGCATGAGTATCAGGCAAAACAACTTTTTGCCGAATATGGTTTACCAGTTTCTCAAGGTTTCGCTTGCGATACACCTGAAGAAGCTGCAGCAGCTGCTGAAAAGATCGGCGGTGATATGTGGGTTGTTAAAACTCAAGTTCACGCAGGTGGACGTGGTAAAGCTGGCGGTGTAAAGCTAGTTAAAACTATCGACGAAGTAAAAGCGTTTGCAGCTAACTGGTTAGGTAAAAACCTAGTTACTTACCAAACAGACGAAAAAGGTCAGCCAGTTGCTAAAATTTTAGTAGAAAGCTGTACTGATATCGCGAACGAATTGTACCTTGGTGCAGTTGTTGACCGTGCATCTCGCAAAGTTGTTTTCATGGCGTCTACTGAAGGCGGTGTTGAAATTGAAACTGTTGCTGAAGAAACACCTGAACTTATCCACAAAGCTGAGATCGACCCGTTAGTAGGTCCTCAAGCTTACCAAGCACGTGAACTAGGTTTCAAACTGGGTCTTAATCCAGTACAAATGAAACAGTTCGTTAAGATCTTCATGGGTCTTGGTAAAATGTTCACTGATTTTGATTTCGCATTACTTGAAATCAACCCGTTAGTAATTACAGATGAAGGTAATCTTCATTGTCTTGACGGCAAAATCGGTATTGATGGTAATGCACTTTACCGTCAACCTAAAATCCGTGAGTTCCACGATCCATCTCAAGAAGATGCACGTGAAGCGCATGCAGCAAGCTTTGAGCTTAACTACGTAGCCCTAGATGGCAATGTTGGTTGTATGGTTAACGGTGCAGGCCTAGCAATGGGTACTATGGACATCGTAAACCTACATGGCGGCAAGCCGGCTAACTTTTTGGATGTTGGTGGCGGTGCTACTAAAGAACGTGTTTCTGAAGCATTCAAAATCATTCTTTCTGACGACAATGTTAAAGCTGTTCTTGTGAACATCTTTGGCGGTATCGTTCGTTGTGACATGATTGCTGAAGGTATCATTGGCGCAGTTAAAGAAGTTGGCGTAACCGTACCAGTAGTTGTACGTTTAGAAGGTACTAATGCTGAGTTAGGTCGTGAAGTTCTTAAGAGCTCAGGTCTAGATATCATTGCTGCTGAATCACTAACAGACGCTGCTGAGAAAGTTGTTGCTGCTGCGGAGGGCAAATAATGTCTGTATTAATTAATAAAGATACAAAAGTTATCTGTCAAGGTTTCACTGGTGGTCAAGGTACTTTCCACTCAGAGCAAGCACTTGAATACGGTACACAAATGGTTGGTGGCGTAAGCCCAGGTAAAGGCGGTCAAACGCACCTTGGTCTTCCTGTATTCAACACGGTTCGTGAAGCTGTAGAAAAAACTGGCGCAACTGCTTCAGTTATCTATGTACCAGCTCCTTTCTGTAAAGATGCAATCTTAGAAGCTATTGATGCTGGCATCGAGCTTATTGTTTGTATCACAGAAGGTATTCCTACTCTTGATATGGTTGACGTTAAAGTTAAACTAGATCAAACAGGTACTCGTATGATCGGTCCTAACTGCCCAGGTGTTATTACTCCTGGTCAAACTAAGATTGGTATCATGCCTGGTCACATCCACAAACCTGGTAAAGTAGGTATTGTTTCTCGCTCTGGTACTTTAACGTACGAAGCAGTTAAGCAAACTACTGATGCTGGTTTTGGTCAGTCTACGTGTGTTGGTATTGGTGGTGATCCAATTCCAGGTACTAACTTTATCGACGTTTTAGAAATGTTCGAAAAAGATCCACAAACTGAAGCAATCGTAATGATTGGTGAAATTGGTGGTACTGCAGAAGAAGAAGCTGCAGAGTACATCAAAGCTCACGTAACTAAACCTGTAGTATCTTACATTGCTGGTGTTACTGCACCAGAAGGTAAGCGTATGGGTCACGCTGGCGCAATCATTGCCGGCGGTAAAGGTACTGCTGATGAGAAATTTGCTGCATTAGAAGCTGCGGGCGTAAAAACTGTACGTTCACTTGCTGATATCGGTAAAGCACTTAAAGAGAAAACAGGCTGGTAATCGCTTGTTTTTCTTTAAAAAGGCCCGCTTATGCGGGCCTTTTTGTTATTAGGTTAAAATTTAGAATGGATAACTAATATGCTGAAAAAAACGTACCGATAAGTCTTGGCGTTGTTTATTTATAGCTAGCTCATTACACAAAGTATGGATTGTTTTTTCTACTTGGTTCATAAATCGACCGTAACCCATTTCATGTTTATCCTGTTGCGTTGCTACCACTACAAAATGCAACGTTTCTACTAATTTACTTGCTTCATAAAAGTGCTTAATTTGATTTTCATTAGATTCAATATCAAAACTTAACTTTTGAAGTTCATTATTACCTTCACTTTTATCTATTTTACTGTTTCGTATAATAGGCGTTGCGCCGTTAGCAACCATAGCCCCATGATTTAGATTGTTATTTTGACACGCACGTATAAATGAGTAAGCAAAGTAGTCATAAAATCTAGCATAGTCGTTTGTGTTCATTAGTGTTTGAAACTGCGTTTTAATAGCGCGCGAAACCGGTATAGTAAAAGTGGCGTAAGTCATCTCTGCATAATCATCGGGTATGCTGCATTGTCTTGACTGATAGCGAGGGTAGAGACTTCTTAATTTGTAACCATAGCTCTCCTTATTGCCTTTTTCTTTAGCAAATAAGTCATACGTTAAGTGCTGATGATCGCGTAGTTTAAACTGAGGTTGATTTATTAACAGTTGTCCTTGTAGGGTGTTTAATACTTTTTGAACTTTGTTATGAAACTCTGCAGAGTTAGCTCGTAAATCGTCGCCTGTTGCTAAAAATAGAATGCGTATTTTTTTACTTGGTATATCTTCAGTGTAATAAATTTTATGGGCCTCGTGATAACGAGGATTATAAAAAAACAACATTTGCTTATCGGTTTCTAATTGATAAGACTCATCATGAAAGCGTACAACGGGTAGTTTATCGTTTGCGAGTAAATGAACATTATGAAGCTCATATTCATCACAGCATGCAAATAGCTGACGTGCTATACGTTCATAACAACAATTGATATTACTAAAACTATTATAGAACGCTTCATTTGGCGTTATTTCGGCTAGTAAATAGTGATTTGCGCGTGCGTTAGTAGGAATATAAACGCGATGTTGATTAAGTGTAGCCATCTTCGAGTCCTTATAAAGTAGGTTATTAGTCTACTATAAGTGGCTTTGATTACTTAAATATTGCGTTAAAACAAATTTTATTCATAAACAATGGTTCAGCTGAATTAAAGTTAAGCAATATCAAAAATAAACCTTAATCTAGTGCTGTATGTTAGTGTATGTTTTTGTAATAATGCATTAGTTTTGTTATTACGTAATATTTAGAGGATCACACTCCTATGGCGGAAATTGAGAATCGCCCAAGTAACTTTATTAGAACCAAAATTGATGAAGACTTAGCAAGTAAAAAGCATGCAACAACGCATACACGTTTTCCACCAGAACCAAATGGCTTTTTGCATATTGGTCATGCCAAATCAATTTGTTTAAACTTTGGCATCGCAAAAGATTACAATGGTTTATGTAATCTGCGTTTTGACGATACAAACCCAGAAAAAGAAGACATTAACTACGTTAATTCTATAAAAGAAGACGTACAGTGGTTAGGCTTCAATTGGGATGGCGATATAAAGTATTCTTCTAACTATTTTGATACTTTATTTGGTTATGCTGTTGAGTTAATAAATAAAGGCTTAGCATACGTTTGTTTTTTAACAGCAGACGAAGCACGCCAGTACCGTGGCACATTAAAAGAGCCAGGTAAAAATAGTCCATACAGAGATACATCAGTTGAAGAAAACCTAGCGTTATTTGAAAAAATGCGTGCTGGCGAATTCAAAGAAGGCGAATGTGTCCTGCGTGCTAAAATTGATATGGCTAGCTCATTTATGGTGCTTCGCGATCCAATTATTTATCGCGTACGTTTTGCTCATCATCATCAAACAGCAGACAAGTGGTGCATTTACCCAATGTATGACTTCACGCATTGTATTTCTGATGCGCTAGAGGGCATTACACATTCATTATGTACTCTTGAGTTTCAAGATAACCGCCGTTTATACGACTGGGTACTTGATAACATCAGTTTAGAGTGTCACCCACAGCAAATTGAGTTTTCACGCTTAAATCTTGAATACACTATTATGTCAAAGCGTAAGCTAAGCGATTTAGTAGTAAATAACCATGTAGAAGGCTGGGATGACCCACGCATGCCTACAATTGCAGGTTTACGTCGCCGTGGTTATACACCAGGTTCAATTCGTGAGTTTTGTTTGCGTATAGGTGTAACAAAACAAGAGAATATGGTTGAAATGGGCATGCTTGAAGCGTGTATCCGTGAAGATCTAAACGAAAATGCACCACGTGCAATGGCCGTACTCGATCCTGTTAAAGTTGTTATTGAAAACTACGATGCAGACACGGTTGAGATTTTATCTGTGGCTAACCACCCAAATAAAGAAGAAATGGGTCGTCGTGATGTACCGTTTACTCGTGAGATTTACATTGAACGAGAAGACTTTAAAGAAGAAGCAAATAACAAGTTCAAACGTTTAGTACTCGATAAAGAAGTTCGCTTACGTGGCGCTTACGTTATTAAAGCCCAGCGTGTTGAAAAAGACGAAAATGGCGAAATCACAACTATTTTCTGTACTTACGATACTGAAACACTAGGTAAAAACCCAAGTGATGGACGTAAAGTAAAAGGTGTTATTCACTGGGTTTCAGTACCAGAGTCTATTACGGCAGAAGTTCGTTTATACGACCGTTTATTTAGTGTGCCAAACCCAGCAGCAGCTGATGAGTTTGAAACAACATTAAATCCAGAGTCACTGGTTGTTTTATCAAACGCTAAATTAGAGCCATCCCTTGCTAATTCACAAGCAGAGCAGGGCTTTCAGTTTGAGCGTACTGGTTATTTCTCTCGTGATTCTAAATCAGAGCACGTTGTATTTAACCAAACAGTGGGTCTTCGTGATTCTTGGTCTAAAACTCAATAAGTAATATCTAAAAAACCTGAACTCTGGATAATAAATCTTTCTCGAGCAGCTATTTTCAGCGCTAACTGCGTTGAATTTACTTGCAATAGGCCAGCTATTGACGCGTGAATTCGCCTTTTTTTCACTTAAAATCTCTGGCTAGAGAAAATAAATTTAAATATCACCATGATTGAATACGTTGGTAAATCTCTTAACCAGAGTTCAGGTTTAATATCCCCAGTATTTACTGGGTATATTTATTACAAGCGTATTTTAGGCACAAAAAAACCTGCACTTAGCAGGTTTTTTATTGCTTTAAAAAGCGGTATTAGCTATTAGCGTCGCTAAATTCTTTACACGCTGCTTTATCGTTACACTCACCGTATAAATATAATGAATGGTTTGTAAGCGTTATGCCATTTTCTTCAGAAATTTCAAGTTGACGACGTTCAATCATGTCATCTTCAAACTCTACAACTTTACCACATTTCAAACATACTAAATGGTCGTGATGGGTGCTGCCAGAAAGTTCAAATACAGACTTACCACCTTCAAAATGATGACGGCTTACAATACCTGCATCATCAAACTGGTTAAGTACGCGGTATACGGTCGCAAGACCAATTTCTTCACCTAGATCCAAAAGAATTTTGTAAACATCTTCAGCGCTGATGTGTTGGTTATCTGGAGATTGTAAAATCTCTAATATTTTAATACGCGGTAAAGTTACTTTTAAACCGGCTTTTTTAAGTTCCAAGTTATGATCAGTCATTAAATCTGTCTCAATTTTATTTGGTTATACTAGACATCTTGCAAAGATGTACACGACACATTAGCAACAAACAGGATAACGTGCCTAAGCGTTAAGTGCAAAGAACAATTGATTTATATTGCCACTAAAGCTTAAAACGCTAACTGTTTGATAATTATTTAAACAGCTAGCGGTATATGCAGTAAATTAGTCAGCTAATTCACTTAAACACATTTCTTCATATACTTGAGCAGACCATGCTTTAACACGTTGTTCTGTTAGTTCAGGTTGACGGTCTTCGTCAATACCTAAGCCTACAAAGTGCTTATCATCAGCCATACCTTTAGATGCTTCAAAGTCATAACTTTCACTTGGCCAATGACCAACAACAATAGCGCCACGTTCAGTTACGATATCGTTGATCATACCCATAGCATCTAAAAAGTACTCAGCGTAATCTTCTTGGTCTCCGCAACCGAAAATAGCGACAAGTTTGCCTTCAAAGTCTACTTCTTCAAGTTCAGGGAAAAAGTCATCCCAATCACATTGTGCTTCACCGTAATACCAAGTAGGAATACCGAATAAGATCAAATCAAATTCAGCAATCTCTTCTTTAGAGCTTTTTGCAATGTCATGAACAGCCACTAGCTTTTTACCCAATTCTTTTTGGATCATTTTTGCTACGTGTTCTGTGTTACCTGTGTCACTTCCGAAAAAAATGCCTACACTTGCCATGGATTTAAAACCTTTTATGTATCAATAGCCAATCTTTCTTGTAAAATCGTTTCAATCAGCGCACTGCGGCTAATATTTTGTGCATCTGCCATATCACTTAATGCTTGATATAACTGCGATGAAACTTTAAATTCAACACGTTTTAAACCACGTGCTTTATCTCTTTTTATTTGATTACGTTTATTTACCTTTAACTGCATATCCCGTGAAAGGGGATTGGTTTTAGGTCTGCCTGGGCGTTTTTCGTATTCAAATAAATCGAGCGTAGTTCTATCTGTTTCTGACTTCGCCATGCCTAACCTACACCTGCGCCTTGCCAAAATACTTGAATCAGCCCTTTAGCAATAAAGCCTGAACAACCTAAAAAGAGCACACCCCAAACAATGTATTGTCCGAACTTAGGTACATTGCCACTTTTTAGTACGTCTTTAATTGCCATGCCGATGAATATGAAAATACCGGCTAAGCCAAAATACAACCCTAGGGTATCAAATTCGTTAATTAACTGACTGACCATCAACGTATAACCTTTAAATTAAACGGCGCGTACTATAGCATATAAATATACATATATTTAGTGCGCAGAATCAAAAACACGCGATTAAAATTACTTTAAACCGCAGTTAAAAAGTCGTTTATTGCTTTATTTACAGCAAGTGGCTTTTGGGCATGAAGCCAATGACCAGCCCCATGAATAATTTTAGCCTTGGTGTTTTTAAAGCGTGCTGTAATTGCATTACGATGCTCAGGCAAAATATAGTCAGATTCATTACCTTTAATGAAAAGAGTATCGCATAAACAAGAATTGTTTTCATTAACATTGGATGTGATTGTCGAATATTTATTATCAAGCACATCTAAGTTAAATCGCCATGCAAATTGACCGTCATCATTTTTAGCCAAGCTTTTAAGCAAAAATTGTCTAACTCCAAGTTCTTCAATAAACGGCTGCATTATAGCATCAGCTTGCTTTCTATCGTCTATTGATTGCGCTGAAACGGCTTTTAATGCTTGTAATATTTTTGTATGACGTGCCGGGTAACTAACAGGTGCTATATCAAGTACAACGAGTTTATTTACAAGCTCTGGGTGAGTAAGTGCCAATTCCATTGCTACTTTTCCTCCCATAGAGTGTCCAACTAAGTGTACTTTATCTATACTTAAATCAGCTAAGAGTTCAATAATATCTTGTGCCATTGCCGGATAGTTCATTTCATTGCTATGAGGTGACAGGCCATGGTTGCGTAAATCTACATTAATAACATTAAAGTTTTCACTTAATGGTTTTGCGATTACGTTTAAGTTTTCTAATGAGCCAAAAAGCCCATGGATCAAAATAACATTAGGACCTTGCCCTTGTTGCTTATAATTTAATTGCATACCAGCCTCCTGAAAATTTCGCCATAGTTTGCCGAGCATTGCTTTAAAAAGCAAAAAATACAGCGACTATTTATTAAATTGGGCTTTTGAATGTTAATTCAACAACAAAGAACTAAATAATAGTCTATTTGTATGTTTAAAGTATATGTTGTCGGGAGTGCTTGTTGTAACTCGCATTTCTAATTGGTTTGGGTATAATCAGTCGGGAGAAAAAAATGTGACCCGTAATAACAGGAAAAACATGAAACAAATCGACATAGACGACGAGTTATATCAGTATATTGCCAGCAATACACAAAGTATTGGCGAAAGTGCATCCACTATTTTACGTCGTTTATTAAACCTGAGCGGTGAGAAAATTCAATCCGCTAACGTAGAAATTAATCAAAATAATCAAACCGTAACTACGTCTACCACTTCTTTAACAAGCGTAAAGCCAACTGAATCGATTGCAGATAAACAAACTCCAGCTGTTGTCACACCAGTGAAGCAAAAAAACGCTAATGTTTTTAATATATTGAATAAAGAAGAACTGGGAATGCAAAAGGGCGTTGTTGGTCGATTTTTATTTATTTTAAGTGCATTTTATCGAACTCATAAAACCGACTTTTCTGCAGTATTAGATATAAAAGGTCGAGATAGAGTCTACTTTGCTACAAGTAAAGAAGATTTAGTTAATAGCGGTAGTAGTATGAATCCTAAAAACATAACGGATAGTGAATATTGGGTTATGACGAATTCTAATACTACACGCAAAAAAATGATGCTTCACGAAGTTGCTCTTTGTCTTGGTTATAGCGCAGAGCAAGCTGAAAAAATTCGCGATTACCTGTAAGGAAATATAATGGCTATTCACTCAGGCGCAGGCAAAACTGCTCCACAATCAGCATTGGTTAATGTACCAAAATTAGTATCTGCTTATTATTTAAATGAACCTGATCTTGAACAAAATCCAGAGCATTGTGTTGCTTTTGGTACCTCTGGTCATCGTGGTTGTTCTTACGATGTAAAGTTTAATGAATCTCATATTTTAGCAATCACACAGGCTATATGTGATTACAGGAAGCAAAACGATATATTTGGTCCTTTATTTTTAGGTAAAGACACACATGCATTGAGTGAAGCCGCATTTAACTCTGCAATAGAAGTGCTTGTTGCGAATGAAGTGCAAGTGATCACACAAGAAGATGGGGATTTTACGCCAACACCAGTGATTAGCCATGCAATCGTTAGCCATAATAAACTTCATCCAAATGAGCTTGCAGACGGTATTGTAGTAACGCCTTCGCATAATCCCCCTGAAGACGGTGGTTTTAAATATAACCCACCTAATGGCGGACCAGCTGATACCGATGTAACTAAATGGATTGAAGACAGAGCAAACCAACTTTTATTAGAAGACTTGGTTGAAGTTGAATTATTTCCATTTGCTAAAGCGTCTCGTTCTGGATTTATTAAGTACGAAGACTTAATGACTCCTTATATTAACGACCTAGAAAATATAGTTAATCTAAAAGCTATTAGCGAAGCGGGTATTAAAGTTGGTATCGATCCGCTTGGTGGTTCAGGAATTCATTTTTGGCCTGTAATTGCTAAAAAATATGATCTGAATTTAACGGTTGTGAACGACAACGTTGATCCACGATTTGCTTTTATGCCACTAGATAAAGACGGAAAAATACGTATGGATTGCTCATCACCATACTCTATGGCAAATCTTGTAGCGCTAAAAGATGACTTTGATATATCTATTGGTAACGACCCAGATTATGACCGTCATGGTATTGTTACGCCAGATGGATTAATGAACCCAAATCATTTTCTAGCCGTGGCAATTGATTACCTAATAAAACACCGAGATTGGAATTCAAGCGTAGAAATTGGTAAAACGCTGGTTTCTAGTTCAATGATCGACAAAGTAGCTGCCCGAAATGAACGTAAAGTAAAAGAAGTACCCGTTGGCTTTAAATGGTTTGTTGATGGCTTAAGTAAAGGCAAGCTTGCTTTTGGTGGCGAAGAAAGCGCTGGCGCTGCTTTCCTACGCTTTGATGGCACTGTGTGGTGTACAGACAAAGATGGCTTTATTATGGGGCTATTAGCCGCAGAAATATTAGCCGTTACAGGTAAAACACCGTCGGTACTTTATAAAGAATTAGAGCAAGAATTTGGCTCACCAATTTATAAACGCCTTGATGCACCTGCTACAAGCGGTCAAAAATCACGTTTAAAAGCGTTAAGTGCAGATGATGTAAAAGCGGATATGCTTGCAGGTGAACCTATTTTACAAAAGCTAACACATGCACCAGGTAATGGCGCTGCTATTGGTGGTTTAAAAGTAGTAACCGAAAATGGTTGGTTTGCAGCGCGCCCATCAGGTACCGAAGATATTTATAAAATTTACCTAGAATCATTCAAAGGTGAAGAGCATTTAGCGTTACTTGAAAAAGAAGCTAAAAAGCTTGTAGATTCAGTTATTAGTTAACTTAATTTAATGACTTTTTAAAACGGCTGATTTAATCAGCCGTTTTTGTTTCTATAACTTGAGCAACTGTTACTAATAAATGCACAAGCAATCACTCTCACATATATTATAAAAGGGCTTATTACATGTCAGCCAATCCATCTTACTTAAATGAATTAAAACAAACCGGCGATTTTTTAACACTTAGCCGTAACAACGAATGGCATTTAGATGCAGGTGAATTTGTTTTAGATAATGGGACTCGTGTGAATATACACGATACCGGCGTAATTGAGTTTCAGCCTGCTGTTACAACGTCAAAGGATGTAGTTTATTCAAGCGCTGTACACGGTAACGAGACCGCCCCAATCGAAATTTGCGATGCACTCATTAAACAAATTATAAAAGGTGAGCTGATACTTAAGCAGCGCGCTTTGTTTATTTACGGTAATCCACAATCAATTAATATTGGTCTGCGTTTTGTAGAAGAAAATCTAAATAGATTATTTAATGGTCATCATACTGTTGAAGGTGTACCAATGAATAATGAGCGAAACCGCGCTGCAAAGCTTGAGAAATACGTAAGCGATTTTTATACACGTGGCGAGCAAGGCAGTAGCCGATGCCATTACGATTTACATACTGCTATTCGTGGATCAAAGAATGAAAAGTTTGCCGTGTATCCATATTTACACGGAAAACCGTGGAAAAAATCACAGCTACAATTTTTGTTAAGCTGTGGTGTAAATACCGTATTAATGATGAAATCACCTGCGACAACTTTTAGCTATTATTCGTCATTTGTACATGGTGCAGACTCGTTTACAGTAGAGCTGGGTCAAGTTAAGCCATTTGGGCAAAACGATATGACACGTTTTGAAAAAACAAAGCAAACACTGACTGCATTAATTAGCCAAACTGACGTTGAATACCTTAAATTTAATGCAGAAGACTTTGAGTTGTTTTCAGTGCATAGAACAATTAACAGGACACAGGACAATTTTAGTTTTCCTTTTTCTGATGATGCCGAGAACTTTACAGGCTTTGCTAAAGGTGAATTGCTCGCAACCGATGGTGATACAGCAATTTATGCTGACGTAGAAGGTGAAGCAATAATATTCCCTAATGCAAATGTAGCTTTAGGACAAAGAGCGTTATTAACCGTTATCCCAATGGAAATTAATAGCGATTTTGTTTAATTAAACTCATCAGACCACGCATTATTTAAAGTTAACTATATGATTAGTATTCATTAAAATAACCGTATAGTTAACTTGCCACTTATTTGACCAATATTTACTTTTGTTTCGTCTCAGACATGTTGAATAACACTTTACGTTAACGTAAAGTGTTGGTAGCTTTAATTAAAGATAGTGCAGATGTTGCAAAGTTTATTCCGCAACAATCACCCATAATAATAATTTAAAGGGGCACTTTTTTACCGACAACAAAAGAAGGTAGGTTATGAGTAATCCAAATAACGTATCGCTGAATATTAACCATAAGCTTGAATTTATTGATGGCAATGCGTTAACTATTCCAACCCTTAGTATTTTAACTGAGGACGGCGACATTCATCCTAGTGCAACCGCACCTGACATTTCAAAACATACCGCACTTAAATTATACGAAACAATGCGTTTTATTCGCTTGCTTGATGAGCGCATGCAAGGTGCACAGCGCCAAGGCCGTGTTAGCTTTTACATGCAATGTTTAGGCGAAGAAGCCGCCGTTACAGCCTCTGCTGCAGCGCTTGATCAAAACGACATGATTATGGCGCAATACCGAGAACAAGCAGCACTTCATTATCGTGGCTTTACGCTTGATCAATTTATGAACCAAATGTTTTCAAACGAGCTTGATTTAGGCAAAGGTCGTCAAATGCCAATTCATTATGGTTCAAAAGAATTAAACTACATGACAATCTCATCGCCATTGGGTACGCAAATACCCCAAGCTACAGGTTACGCATACGGTCAAAAAGTTAAACATATAGACGCTAAAACAGGTGAACTTGCAAGCCCAATTGATAACGTTACTATTTGTTATTTTGGCGAAGGGGCGGCGTCTGAAGGTGACTTTCATGCTGGTTTAAATATGGCGGCTGTTCACAGAGCACCGGTTATATTTTTTGCACGTAATAACGGTTATGCAATATCAACCCCTGCTGATGAGCAGTTTAAAGGTGACGGTATTGCCTCGCGTGGTGTGGGCTATGGTATTAAAACTATTCGTGTTGATGGCACAGATGCACTTGCTGTTTATGCGGCGACTAAAAAAGCACGCGAAATAGCCTCAACACAAGGTGAGCCTGTGCTTATTGAATCGATTGCTTATCGATTAGGTGCGCACTCTACGTCAGACGACCCAAGTGGTTATCGCTCTAAAGATGAAGAAGCTAGTCATCAAGTATGTCCAATAGATAAATTCAGAAAGTGGCTTGTTAAACAAGATTGGCTAAACGAAGAGGACGATGTAAAAGCAAAAGAGTCGATTCGAGAAGAAATTTTAGCAGCGCTTAAGCGTGCTGAAGTTGTTGCAAAACCCGCTTTAGAAGAGTTGGTATCTGATGTTTACGACACACCGATTCCATTATTGCAACGTCAGTACGAGCAATTAAAAGAACATATAAAACAGCATCCCGATGCTTACCCAGTAACAGCAGGGAGAATTAAGTAATGGCTAAAATGAATATGCTCCACGCAATTAACTCTGCGCTCGACATCACTATGAATGAACACCCTCAAGCTTGTATTTTTGGCGAAGATGTTGGTTACTTTGGTGGTGTATTTAGAGCAACATCGGGCTTACAAGAAAAGTATGGTAAGCACCGCGTTTTTAATACGCCCTTAACCGAGCAAGGTATTTTAGGTTTTGCTAATGGCCTAGCTGCTTTTGGTGCACCCGCATTGGCAGAAATTCAATTTGCTGATTACATTTTTCCAGCGTTTGATCAAATAGTTAATGAAGCGGCTAAATTTCGTTACCGCAGTGGTAATGAGTTTAATGTAGGTAATTTAACTATTCGTACACCTTATGGTGGCGGTATTGCCGGTGGATTATACCATTCGCAATCTCCTGAAGCGTATTTTGCGCATACGCCAGGCTTAAAAGTGGTTGTACCGCGTAACCCTTATCAAGCCAAAGGTTTATTACGCGCAGCAATTAAAGACGATAACCCAGTTATCTTTTTTGAACCTAAACGACTATATCGTGCATCAACAGGCGAAGTACCCGAAGAAGATTACAGCATTGAATTAGGCAAAGCGGAAGTAGTGCAAGAAGGCACCGATATAACGCTTTTAGCATGGGGTGCTCAAATGGAGATTATTGAAGATGCAGCAAAGCAAGCAAGTGAGCAAGGTATAAGCTGTGAAGTTATTGATCTTCGTAGTATTTTACCATGGGATGTTGAAACGATTGCTAAATCGGTTATTAAAACCGGCCGTTTAATCGTGAGTCATGAAGCGCCTATAACCAATGGCTTTGGTGCAGAGGTAGCCGCGACAATCCAACAAGAGTGTTTCTTGCATTTAGAGTCGCCAATTTTTCGTGTATGTGGCTTAGATACGCCATACCCATTGGCACTTGAAAAAGAATACGTACCGGACGCACTAAAAGTGTTAGCTGCAATTAAACAATCAATGGATTTTTAGGGGTTACCATGGCTAAAGATTTTATATTACCCGATATTGGCGAAGGCATTGTTGAATGCGAAGTGGTTGATTGGTTAGTTAAAGAGGGCGATATTGTGTCTGAAGATCAACCAATTTGTGATGTGATGACTGATAAAGCATTGGTACAAATACCAGCGGTACATGATGGCGTAATTACAAAGCTATACTATTTAAAAGGTGAAATTGCCAAAGTACATGCACCTTTATTCGCGATGGATGTAGCGGGTGAGAGCCCAAGTAATGGATCAGCACAAGAAATAGTACAAACAGCACCTCAAACTAATAACGGTGCAGCTGATTTAGTTGAGGACTTTATATTACCCGATATTGGTGAAGGTATTGTTGAGTGTGAAATTGTTGATTGGTTAGTTGCAGAAGGCGACGAAATAGAAGAAGACCAAGCAGTTTGTGATGTAATGACTGACAAAGCATTAGTGCAAATTCCGGCAAAATACACAGGTACAGTTCAAAAGTTATATTATCAAAAAGGTGAGATAGCTAAAGTTCATAGCCCATTGTTTCAAATGACAATTGCAGGCAGTGCAGCAAAGCCAAATGTTGATATAAACCACGCTGTCGTAAAGGCGCAGACTAATGCCGTCGCAGAAATGCCATCATCGGTGAAAGTAGAGCAAGCGATAAAAGTCGTCAATCAAAAAGCAGTTGCATCTCCTGCTGTTCGCCGTAAAGCACGCGAGCTTGATGTAGATTTAACCTGTGTACTAGGCAGTGGGAAAAATGGTCGAATTTACAAGCAAGACATTGAAGAATTTGTAAAAGGCGAAGTACCAAATACAATTGATACATCACCTCTTAATAGCGATGCTTCTCAAAGTGCAGTACAAAACCAAACGCAGATTTTAAGCGGTGGCGTACGAGTAGAGCCAATTAAGGGTATTAAGGCTGCAATGGCCAAGCAAATGATGGCATCTGTTTCAACTATTCCGCATTTTACATTTAGTGACGAGATAGATTTAACAGCGCTAATCGCTCTACGTAGTTCATTAAAAGAGCAATATAAAGCACAAGGTATAAAGCTCACCATGATGCCATTTTTCATAAAAGCACTTTCGCTAGCAATGAAAGAGTACCCGGTACTTAACTCTAAAGTGAATGATGATTGCACTGAACTAACTTATTATAACGACCATAATATCGGTATAGCGGTTGATTCTAAAATTGGTTTGTTAGTACCTAATATTAAATCGTGTCAGAGTAAAAGTATTGTTGATGTAGCGAATGATTTAACTCGTTTAACTCTCTCAGCACGAGATGGGCGTGTTGCACCAGATGATTTAAAAGGTGGGACTATTAGTATCTCTAATATAGGTGCTATTGGCGGTACTATTGCAACTCCTATAATTAATAAGCCTGAAGTGGCCATTGTTGCATTAGGTAAATTACAGCACTTACCGCGTTTTGATGACAATGTACAGGTTGTAAGTAAAGCAATTATGCAAGTAAGTTGGTCTGGCGATCACCGCGTTATTGATGGCGGCACAATTGCCCGCTTTAATAATTTGTGGAAATCATATCTAGAAAACCCATCTGCAATGATGATGGCAATGAGTTAGTCGCTTTATTGCGGTGTATTTTGAACAAAAACCAGCTTTTAGCTGGTTTTTGTTTAAAAGTGGGCGATTTTTAATTAATATACAGCTGTTACTAAAAAGTAACAAAATTTACAGCCCGATTAGGGAATATAAAAAATAACATTAAGGAAATTTCATGGAACATTATATGAACGCGTTGCGTAGCTACGCAGATTTTTCAGGTCGTAATCGTCGTAAAGCATATTGGATGTTTGTATTAATTAACACTTTAATCTCTATAGCACTTTCATTTGTTGATGCATTAATGGGTGTGGCTATTATTGGTACTATTTATAGTTTAGCACTATTGATACCTAGTTTGAGTGCTGGCGCACGTCGCCTTCATGATACTGGCCGTTCAGGCTGGTGGCAGTTACTTTGGCTAGTGCCAGTAATTGGCTGGATTGTTTTAATTGTTTTCCTTGCGCAAGATTCGCACGAAGGTGAGAACGATTTTGGTCCAAATCCAAAAGAATTAGCAGTGGAACCTGCAACTGTATAAGTAAGAATAACTCAATATATTAAAAGCTCAGCAATTGCTGAGCTTTTTTGTGTTTTTTAATTCTCATTCTTTTAAATTTCAGCAAAAAAATACAACCCATAACCAACTATTAATGCGGGGATAGACGTGTAAAGCGTAGCTATAACAGCAGCTTTAGGCGCCATTGCGATTGCAGGAAATAATGCATCGCCATCGTTAGAAATTGCATTCCCAGCTAAAGCACTAAAAGGAATAATGCCCTGAATATACAAAGTAGTTACAATGATTTGTGGACCACAACCGGGTAAAAACCCAATAAGTACAGCAATCAGTGGTGCTAAATAAGCGTAGTGTACAAACCACGTTTTTAAATCAAGCCCAACAATATTGACTAAAATTTCAAATAACATAAATGATGCTACAACCCATGCAGTTACAAAATGGGTATCTTGTAATACTTTTACTATTTTAGAGGGGGGATTACACGTATCGTCTTCTGAAGTTACTTCTTTATAACTTTCACCTTTTGATGAAAGTGCCCAAATACTAACTACAAATAATGCCATAGCTGCGCCAAACACATTAATTACAGCACTTGTACTGGCGCCAAATGTTGAAAAATCGACATTAAACGCAATCAAAAAAGCAATAATTAGGCTTGGAATAATTGCCACCATCCAAATTGGTTTACTGATTTTAATAATATTTGTAGGGAGTATTTTTATTTGGTGTTTTTGTTCTTGCGCTGTAGGGCGTAAAAAATCTTTTTTATGTATCGCATTAACCAGCAAGCCACTAAAAGTACCCACCAGCAGCCCAATACCCATAATGAGTAAGCCTTCGCTGGGACGTGTAGCAAGTAATAAAAATGCAGCATCGCCCATCGTTGCGGCTAAAACTGCGACAATAGCGCCAAAGCTAGCCTGACCTTTAGTAAACTGCGTAACAACTATAATAGCGCCACCACAGCCAGGTAATGCACCTAAAACAGCAGCAAAGCTAATTTCTAAAATAGGCGACTTAGCGCTTAAGTAACTTAGCTCTAACTGAGGTAAGTGCTCTATAGCGTAGTAATAAATTAAGAGGGTAGCGGCAACAAACACGCTTACCTGAAAAAAAGCATCGCTAAGTGCCGTAATTGTTATTTCTCGTAAATGCGGAAATGCTAAACACGCTAAAATAAATAAAGGCAGCAATAAGCGTTTATTTTGACTCATGAATCGTTTTGAGGCTGGAGTAATAAAACCAATTTGAGGGAGTAAAATCATACAATGCGACCTAATTAATTAACTAAGTCACACTGTATATTTTAATTAAATGATAATCAATATCATTTGCATCTATTTAAATCGATTACTCACTTTGAATTTTTCGATAAGTAAACTCAAATAAGGCTACTTACGCTGAAATTCAGAGTTTGTATTCCACGTTGGCCACTGTTCTGTTTCAGAAATATCAAAACCTACTTTATAAAATAATTGTAAGTCTTGAACAGCACCCGATAAATCCCATTCATCACGGTAGCGGTCACACGGTTGATGGTAACAACCGCGAAGTACTAAGCTCATGCGTTTACGATAATTAGCTGTTTCTTCATCAGCAGCCACAGTACCACCGCCTGCATACATTGCCGGAATACCCATATTTGCAAATGCAAAGTGATCAGAGCGGTAGTAACCACCCGATGATGGTTTAGGATCGCCAGATATTGTTCTGCTTTGCTCTTTAGCTGCATTAGTTAAAAACTCATCCATTTGAGATTTACCAATACCAACTACGTTCATATCTTTTACTTTGCCTAATAAATTTAAGCTATCCATATTGATGTTAGCAACGGTTTTATTTGCTGCAATTACTGGATTTGCGGCATAGTATTTAGAACCTAATAAGCCTTGCTCTTCAGCTGTTACAGCTAAAAAGGTCATCGAGCGGCTAGGGTGCTTAGGTAATTTAGTAAAAGCTTCAGCTACTTCAATAAGACCCGCTGTGCCCGTTGCATTATCGTGAGCACCGTTATAAATTTGATCGCCTTTACGTGTTTTATCTGTGCCTAAGTGATCCCAATGAGCGGAGTAAATAACATGCTCATCTGGTTTTTCACTACCAGGTAAAGTGGCGATAAAGTTATACGACACCGATTTTTTAATCGTATTTTTAATATTAACAGAAGCAGTTAAATCGCCCATATCAACATGGTAAGCACCTTTAGCAGCATTTATTTTAACGGTATCAAAATCCAAGCCTGCTTTAGTAAATAGCTCTTTTGCTACGTCAGTTGTAACCCAGCCTTCAACGGCTACACGGTCCATATTATTGTTTTCTTTTTGAAAACCAAACTGCTCACCGCTCCAAGAGTTTTCAACTACTGACCATGGATATGACGCAGGTGCTGTTTCATGAATAATAATTGCACCAGCTGCACCTTGACGACTTGCTTCTTCATATTTGTATGTCCAACGCCCATAATAGGTCATTGCGTCGCCAGTAAATAACGCAGGATCTTTTGTTGCAAAGCCTGGATCGTTAACCAGCATTACAACCGTTTTGCCCTTAACGTCTAAACCTTCGTAATCATTCCAACTGTATTCTGGTGCGTTAACGCCGTAGCCTACAAATACAAGTTCAGAGTTTTCTATGCCTTCTTGAGCGCTTATGCGACTGCTACCCATAACCATGTCTTTTTTGTATTGGTAGTCTTTACCGCCAATACTAAGCACCATGTTCGAATCAGCTTCTAAAGAAACCAATGGCACTTCTTGTAAGTAACTGTCGCCATTACCTGGTTTTAAACCTAAAGCTTTAAACTGCGCAGTTAAATAATCAAGCGTTAGTTTTTCGCCAGGTGAAGAAGGAGCACGACCACCAAACTCATCAGATGCCAGTACTTTTACATGCTTAGCAAGTTCATCTGCTTGAATACTGTTGTAACCATTTGTTACGTCAGCCGGAGTTATACTTGTTGTTGCGCAACCTGCTAATACAGCTGTAGCAAGTAGGGTTAGAGAGAAATAATGTTTCATATCAGCTCGTTTCTTGTTTTAAGTTGTGATTAGTATATTAACTTCTATTAAGTAGAACCAGTTTTTGCGGTAAACTGTTACAAATTTTAAGGTATAAACTAGTAAGTAATTAATAATAATGAAGCGTTTTACTCCTCCTGAGCAGTGGCAACCAAGTAGTTTACAAAGTGGTGCATTTTCCCATTTAAATACTCTATTTAAAATTAATGAACAAACAAGTTGGCCAAGCCCACAATGGTTTACCCCATATCTAAAGGCAATTAATGCAAATAACTTACCTATACAATTTATTGATGACGCAAAAATAGATTTTGGCGATCGTTATTATGAGCAAGTTATTTTTGAAACTGGCGAAGTACCAACACGTACAGAGAATTGGCATGACTTATTTGGCGGTTTTATTTGGTGTTTATTTCCTAAAACCAAAGCGTTGATAAACGAGCGGCATGTGCAAGATATAGCTGAGCATGGTTTACAACATCGCACTAAGCATCGTAATGCACTAACGCTCTTTGATGAATGTGGTGTTGTATTAGCTATAAGCGAGAGTAAATGGCAGCAGTGGCTTTGCGATCACCAATGGAAAACAGCATTTATTGAACACAAACATGAGTGGGGAAAAACAATAAAACCTTTTATGTTTGGTCATGCAAATTACGAAATGCTTACTAAACCTTATATAGGCTTAACGGGTAAAGCGTTATTTGTTTGTGTACCTAATGAAATATTTTGTAAAGATTTAGTAACTCAATACAAGTACCTTGATCAAGCCCTTTATGAGATGATTAAAACAGATAACTGCTTAGCCGATAATAAACAGCTTTCTCCACTGCCTTTACTAGGCGTGCCTGGCTGGCATGACGAAAACAAAGACGACTCATTTTACAACAATACAGATTATTTTAGAGCGAAACGAAGGAACCGAACATGATAGAAGTAGCTGGGCTTAAAAAGAAATTTAAGCTAACTAAAGATCACAAAAAAAATAAAATAGATGACATCGACCCTCGTGAAGATAAAGATTACTTTCACTCAGTACGAGATGTGAGTTTTAGCTGCGCAAAAGGTGAGGTGCTAGGGTTATTAGGTCCAAATGGCGCAGGCAAAACAACTACACTTAGAATGATTTCAACCGCGTTAAAGCCCGATGAAGGCACAATAACAATTGCTGGAAACGATATTGTAAAAAAACCGCTACTAGGGCGTAAGTCTATCGGTTTTTTATCTGGCTCTACCGGTTTGTATGGCCGCTTAACTGTAAAAGAAAACATAGAGTATTTTGCAAAGCTCCACGGTATGGATAAAAACGATATTGCATCGCGTTGTGATGAGCTATTTACATTGCTCGATATGCATAAATTTGTAGATAAACGCGCAGAAAATCTATCAACAGGTATGAAGCAAAAAGCAAATATTGCGCGTGCTGTTGTGCATCGCCCAGCAGTTGTTGTACTTGATGAGCCAACAACGGGTCTTGATATAATGACCACCCAAACTGTTATTGAGTTTATTAAAGGCTTAAAAGCGCAAGGTACACCTGTTATTTTTTCTACCCATCATTTAGATGAAGTTGCACTTTTATGTGACCGAGTCGCTGTAATTAATGAAGGCATTAGTTGCTTTGACGGAACAGTAGAAGAATTTAAGCAGGCAGGTAAAAGCGATGAGCTTAATCAAGCATTTATGAACATATTAACGGAGAAACATGATGTTTGAGGTATTTAAAAAGGAATTAAGAGAGTTATTACGCGATAAAAAAACGCTATTATTTGTTGTCGCACTCCCTGTCGCTATATTTCCGTTATTGTTTGCCGTAATGGCATTTATAAGCTCACAAGCAGCAATGGATGCCGAACAAAAAGTAAATACGTATGCCATTATTAATGGTGAATACGCACAAGAGTTTACTGATAAAGTGTTTTATCACAAAAGTTTTGAGCTTTATAAAGGGGCTAAAACCTTTAATAACATTGAAGAGCTTAAAGCTGGCGTTATAGCTGGCGATATTGATATGGGTATTTATTTACCAAGCCATGCTGAGCAAACACTAGATAATGGTAAACAAAGCCAGTGGCAGGTTGTTTTTAACGATTCAAAATCTATTAACTTTTTATTCGAACGCGTCAAAGAGCTCGCAAAAGAATACAGTGACGTGCTGCAAACTCAAAAGCTAATCAGTTTTGGTATTGAAGTGTCTGTGCAAAAATCTATTCTTAACCCAATTGAAGTAATTAAGGTGGATACAGCCGATAAACGTGAAAACCTTGGCGAAAAAATTGGCGGGTTTTTACCTTACTTACTTATACCATTAGTACTAATGGGGGCTACTTATCCCGCTATTGATTTAGGCGCAGGCGAAAAAGAACGTGGCACACTTGAAACACTGCTACTTACACCTATTACGCGTACAGAGTTGGTGCTTGGTAAATTTATAACCTTGTTAACTACATCTATTGCTTCCACAACCATAACGGTCTTAAGTATGGGTTGCTGGATAGCACTGGCGTTAGCATTTGCCGATCTTGATTTTATTAAAGCGGCATTTAGTACATTAGCGGTTACCGATTTACTGATGATATTTGTACTGCTACTGCCTGTGGCTGCTATATTTTCGGCTTTGGCACTGGCTATATCTATCTATGCACGCACATTTAAAGAAGCACAAAACTACATGGCTCCACTTAGCATGGGTGTGTTTTTCCCTATTATTATTTCAATAATGCCAAATATGGAACTCAATGCAAAAACAGCATTTATTCCAGTAACAAACGTAGCATTAGCAATTAAAGAAATAGTAAAAGGGACTGTTGATTATACATTTGTAGGCTTGATATTTTTAGCTACTGCAATTATTGCAGCGGGGCTACTGGCATTTTGTGTTAAATGGTTTAACCGAGAAGATGTATTATTTAGATAGTGTTTAAATCTTAAAGTGAGTAGGGTTCCATTTGAACTCTACTTACTTTAGTCAGACGAACCATAATTTATAATAATATTTAGTAATTATTTATCTGCATCAAATTAAGCTTAAAGCTTAATTTCTCCTACATCGTATAGTGATAAATCTTACCGTTAAGACAAGTTTACTTCATTGATTTAGGTAAGCGTTGAGGTTAAGTATTACCACTAAATTAACCAGCTAATAAAAACTAGCAATAACGAATTCTTAAATTATCTGACTCAATAAATTACTAATACGTATTTACCTTTATTATAAAATAGGTAAGTCGATATGTTTTTGATTACTTATTGTTCATAGTAATTATGAGTTTTATAAAAAACTAATGATTTAGTTTTTTTAGAATGAAATTTATAGCGATAACCGATTAGTTATAGGGTCCTTTTTATTCCCTAATGCTCTATAATAACAATAATGAGAATTTATGGTGAAGGTAAATGTTAAAAAGAAATACTTTTTTGAGCGTAACAAAAAGTAATAAGCTAATACTTGTTGCTGCATTAATTTTTGTTCTTATAGCTTTACCATCTCTGTATATATTTGAACAAAAAGTCAGAAGTGATATCTACAACTCTTCTCAAGTAGAGCTTAAGCGTGAGCTTGAAACTAAAAGCCTTTCATTAAAAAAACACTTTCAAGATAGCGTAACCGCTATTCGATTTTTAGACGCGACTCCTCCTATTCAAGGTATTACGCGAGCAACAGAAAACAAATTAATCGATCCCTTATTAGGTACTCCTATTGGCGTTTGGCAAGAACGATTGGGCAGTATTTTTTCTGGTTTTATGCGCACTGACGAAAGCATACTGCAAGCACGATATATTATGCTTGCCGATGGCGGACAAGAAGTTGTTAGAGTTGACCGTAATCACCAAGGCAAACTTGTAAGGCTAGAAGGTCAGCAATTACAAAAGAAAGGGCAAAGAGACTACATAATTAAAACAAGCATGTTAGATGAGCATAGTGTTTATATTTCACCAATTAACTACAACCGAGAAAATGGTGAGATTCAAAAACCTTACACTAGTACTTTTAGAGTTGCAAAACCTGTTTTTGATGAAGACAAACAGGTTTTTGCTGTATTAGTCACAAATTACTTTGCTGATCAATTAATTAATAGCTTAACGGTTGAATTGCCACATGGTACCGAAATTTACCTAATGAATAACGAGGGTGAATTTTTGTATCACCCTAATCCTGATTTTAGGTTTGGTTTTGAATTTAATAAAAGTAAAACGTGGAACCAAGAATTTACTAATACAGAAAATATGCTATCTGAAAGTACGCTCCCATTAAATAATTATCCCGAACATTATTTTATTAAAAAGCGTATTTATTTTGATGACGATATTACTATGTTGCCTCTTGAGATTGCGGTGAGTATTAGTACTGATATTTTATTAGAAAAAGTAAGCGAAAGACGTCAAAACTTTATAGTAATGTTGTTAGTCTTTTTTAGTGTGTTTTTGATTATAACATTTTTATATCAGCGATTTATAAACAGAAAATTACTTATACACTCATTAAAAGAGCAAAATAACAGGGTAATAGAAAACTCACTTGATGCCATTTTTACAATTGAAGAAACAGGTGAAATAGTACATTTTAATAATACTGCAAAAGAAGTGTTTGGTACTTCACTTGAAAACGAAAATACTCAGTTCATATCATTATTTACTTTAAGTGAAGAAGATAAAAACTGTATTAAAGACACAATAACAGATGGCACAAAAATGCCATTTGAAGCCATGTACATAGATAACGATGGTAATACACAATACTATTCAATTACCTTAACTAGTATTTTTGATGTGTATAACGAGCGTTACCAAGTGGGTGCAATTTTAAGAAATATAAGCTCATTAAAAAATATTCAATCAGAACTCGAAGGTCTAAATAGCACTTTAGAGCTTAAAGTATCACAAAGAACAATTGAGCTAGAACATGCTATAGATCAAGCACTAGCAGCTAGCCAAGCGAAGAGTGACTTTGTAGCCAATATATCGCATGAAATACGCACCCCAATGAATGGTGTGTTGGGTATGCTTGAAATGCTCAAAGAAGATGGCTTATCTGATCAACAATACCACTATTTAAAACTTGCAAATAGCAGTGCTAACTCACTGATGAACTTGATTAACGATATTCTTGATTTTTCTAAAATAGAAGCAGGAAAACTTGATATAGATAACCATACGTTTGATGTAGTTACAGTGTGTAGCGATATGATTAGCTCTTTAGCACTACACGGTCAGCGTAAAGGACTTGAAGTATTTTTAGATACAAAAGATGTAATAGACCGAATGGTAATAGGCGATAGCCATCGACTTAAACAAATTTTAATTAATTTAGTTAATAATGCATTTAAATTTACCCACCGGGGTGAAGTAAGTTTAACTGTTGGCTCTAAATATATTACCGATTCTAAGCTATTAATGAGCTTTACCATTAAAGATACAGGTATAGGCATTGCACCAGAAAACATAGACAAACTATTTGAAGTATTTACGCAAGAAGATTCAAGCACTACTCGTCACTTTGGAGGAACCGGTTTAGGCTTATCCATATGTAAAAAGCTTGCTCAGTTAATGGGTGGGAATATTACTGTAACAAGTGAAAAGGGTGTTGGTAGTACATTTACCGCAACAGTTGAGTTACATGTAGCACAACAAAAAAAGCTAAACTCTGGTATCGAACTATCAACCGCTATTGATGTTGCAGCGCTAATCGCACGTGATAATGTTTATAAAAATGTGTGTGATTTACTGCAGCTTACGTGCAAAGTAGATACGTCTAATGTTACAAGGCTTGATTACTTTAGTGAGCATAAAGAGTTTGATGCTGATTTATTAATTATTGATGATGAGCATCCTCAAATAAATGCATTAATTGATCATTGTAAACAGCACAATAAAAAATATGTATTAATTTTACGGGATATGGTTACAGACAAGCCAATTAAAACAGTACTACCTGAGGGCAGCCATATTCTGAATAAACCACTTACTCAAGATCAATTTAGCTATAAGCTGGCTAGTTTGTTTGGGGCTAGTAGTGAGTTTATAATTACACCACCTAAAGGCTTAACCGAAGAACAAGTAGAGCCTGATTTGTCGGCTTATCATATTTTATTAGTAGACGATAATATGATAAACATTGAAGTAGCCAAAGCGATTTTAAAACGTACTAAAGTTAAAATCACTTGTGCATCAGATGGTATAGAAGCATTAGAAGCTTTAAAAGAAAATACAGAGCAAGCCTTCGATGTTATTTTAATGGATTGCCAAATGCCTAACTTAAATGGTTACGATACAACAAGTGAAATAAGAAATAGTAGAGCTGGGGTAGATTACACGCACATACCTATCATAGCGATGACGGCAAGTGCAATGGAAGGTGATAGAGAGCGCTGCTTAGCCGCAGGAATGAACGACTACATTACTAAGCCGATAAAACCACAAACGTTAAAAGATAAACTCATCACCTGGCTAAGTTGATTCAAAATAAATTATTCAGCTGCTTACGCAGCTGATTTTTTAGGCTTTGTATTAGTTAATATATCTAACTTAATATATCTAATTTTGTTACATCGGCAGTATCGAGCACGCTCAGTGTATATGGCTAATGTAGTAGCTCAATTTCCCAATTTTGCTGATCTACAAGCGCCGTACAGCTCTCAATCCAATCCCAATCATTAAATACATAATTCCGTTATCAACTTTTATTTTAGGGTGATTAATATGCCCACAAATAATTCCATCTACGTTTTTTAGCTTCATAAATAGCAGCATCTTCAAATGTTTCATAGCTTCACGTGTTTTGTGTAGCCGAGCTTTTATCCATGATTCAAGTAAGTAGTAATTACCACCAAATAATTTACGTATTCGATTGGACCACCGATTCAGAAATAATAAATCGCATCCTGCATAATCAGCAATACTAATCAGTTTGCTATGACGAGTAGCGGAATCAAAGTCATCGCCGTGTACGAGTAAAAAATGTTTATTAGTTTTAGTGGTGTAAATAAACTGCTGGTGGACTTAGAACCCAAATACAGTTTGATTTATATAGCTTCTGAACGTTTAGTCATGATTACCGGGAATATAAATGATGCGTGTACCGCTAGCTGCTTTTTGTTGTATAGAGCTTAATGCATTGATAATGCGAAAAGTGCAAATAAAAATGTCGTTTCATTGACCATAAATCAATAATAACACCCACTAAATAAAGTGTGTTAGATTCTACTGAGTTTAAAAAATTGAGTAAGTAATCGGCTCTACAGTCTTTATAGCTTAAATGAACATCAAATATTTAAATAGTAGGGTGGTGTTATTTTTACTGTTTGTGCGGCTAAATAGCACATATAAAATTTAGATATAAAAAAACCGCTTTAAAAAAGCGGTTTTTAAATTATATTTAAGCTATTTTTGCTTAACCTTTAACGGCTGCTTTAATTACATCGATTGCTGTGTCGATATCAACCATTAGCTTTTCACCCGTACGACGGTTTTTAAGCTCAACTTTGTTTTCGTCAAGGTTACGCTCACCAATTACGAGGGTAAATGGCACACCAATTAGCTCCATATCGTTAAACATAACGCCAGGGCGTTCTTTACGGTCATCAAACAACACATCAAGCCCTGCATCTTTTAAACCTTGATAAAGGTTATTAGCAATATCAGGAATACGATGTGATTTGTGCATATTCATAGGCACAATTGCTAAATCAAATGGTGCGATAGGTGCAGGCCAAATGATCCCGTATTGATCGTTGTTTTGCTCAATGGCAGCGGCAACAATACGTGATACGCCAATACCGTAACAACCCATAGTCATTGTTTGGTTTTTACCACCTTCGTTTAATACACCCGCCTTCATCGCTTCTGAGTACTTAGTGCCAAGTTGAAAAATATGACCTACTTCAATACCGCGTTTAATTTGTAAAACGCCTTGACCACATGGGCTCATATCGCCTTCAACAATATTACGAATATCTGCAACTTCGTAATCAGTTACGTCACGATCCCAGTTAATACCGCTGTAATGTTCGTCGTCTTTATTAGCACCGGCAACAAAATCAGCAAGTATGTTAGCTGTTCGATCAACAATAATTGGCATTGATAAGCCAACAGGACCTAATGAACCAGGTTTTGCACCAATAGCAGCAACAATATCTGCCTCTGTTGCCATTTCAAGCGGAGAGTCTACTAATGGGTGCTTTTCAGCTTTTAGTTCGTTTAATTCGTGATCGCCACGCAGTACTAAGGCAACTAAACCACGTACTTCGTTTTCATCAGGCGTACCGTAAACTATTAGCGTTTTAACACAGCGATGTGGCTTAACACCGTAGCTTTTTTTAAGCTCGTCAATAGTTTTAGCATCAGGCGTTGGAAATGCCTTTAGCTCTTTTGATGCTTCAGGGCGAGGCTCGCTTGGTGCTAGCGCTTCTGCTTTTTCAATATTAGCTGCGTAGTCGCTGCCATCACTAAATGCAATTGCATCTTCACCCGACTCAGCAAGTACATGAAACTCGTGCGATACACTACCGCCAATAGAGCCTGTATCGGCTATAACAGGGCGGTAATCAAGGTTTAAACGCTCAAAAATATTACAGTAAGCTTTGTGCATTGCTTTATAAGTTGCATCTAGACACTCTTCACTTAAGTGAAAAGAGTAGGCATCTTTCATTGTAAATTCACGAGCACGCATTACACCAAAGCGAGGACGACGTTCGTCGCGTACTTTAGTTTGTATTTGGTATAACGTTACAGGTAACTGCTTGTAGCTGTTTATTTCTTTACGTACGAAATCAGTAATTACTTCTTCGTGCGTTGGACCAAGTGCAAATGTACGATTATGGCGGTCTGTAAAGCGCATAAGCTCAGGACCAAATTCATTCCAACGACCAGACTCTTCCCATAAATCAGCAGGTTGAATAACTGGCATTAGCATTTCAATTGCACCAGCTTTATCCATTTCTTCACGTACAATGTTTTCTACTTTACGTAGCACGCGTAAACCAGAGGGTAACCAAGTGTATAAACCCGAAGCGACGCGACGGATCATACCGGCTCTAAGCATTAACTGATGCGATACGATTTCAGCATCTGATGGCGTTTCTTTAAGTGTTGCGAGTATATATTGGCTTGTACGCATGTTTTTTCCGAAATAGAGTAATTATGTTCTTTTAATAGAGCTTAAGTTTACCAGCGGATGCTTTTACACTAAAGCGCTAAGTGAGTTATTTAGTTTTTTTCTATGTTTGTTACCAAGTTATGGGAGTCATTTACTTGCCAACGAATATTAAAGTTATATAAGGTCATTCCATAGCTTTGCATTTCTTCTTTTTGTTTTTTATAAGCAGGGCGTGGATCTTGTTTTAACACATTTGATATAAAGTCATGTAACTCTGGGTATTGAGTTTGCGCATTAATAAACTCAATTGCTTGAGGGCTAAATTCAACCGTCATTTCTGTTTCTGGGCGAGTATCGGCAAAGCCTGCGCTTGCATCGGGCATTGAGTCTGAATACGGCAAATACGGTTTTATATCAATGATAGGTGTGCCATCAAGTAAATCAATACCAGCAAGTAATAAGCTAAGCTGACCGTTTTTATACTCAATACCTTCGAGTTTTACAGCGCTCATGCCAATCGCGTTTGGTCTGAATGTAGCACGAGTAGCAAATACACCTTTTCGCTCATTTCCGCCCAAACGAGGAGGGCGTACCATGGCGGAGTAGCCTTTATCAGCTGTTTCATGAAAACGAAATAGCAGCCATATATGAGTAAATTCATCTAATCCACGTACAAACTCTTCACGATTAAAATCAGGAGCAAAAATAAGTTTAGCTTTGGCTTGTGGTACTAAACGAGGCTGCCTAGGTATTGCAAACTTTTGTTTATATGGAGATTGAATATGGCCAATAGCCGAAATGTTATAATCGCTCATAGTACTCGGGTACAAATAAAATAGAGCGCTATTCTACCTGTATTTAGCGTTTATGGCATTAATGTAAGTGAGTTTATTACTTAAAGACTGACTGGTTTAAATGATGATTATTAGACTGTGCGGTCTATAAGCTTGTATTTAGAGTAACTAAAAGCAAAGAGGTAAGCCTAAGCTTACCTCTTATATGCGTTTTAAGGTTTAATTAAAACATGTATTGAACTGATACAGATGCTACATCCATATCTGGGTCAATGTCGTCATCAAGTTTGTAGCGTTCATATTCTAAACGAAATTGAACATTTGTAGTAAGTGCGTATTCAACACCCGCACCGTAAAACGCATCACCGCCATCTTTAGACGCTGATACACTACCTACCGGTAATTCTTGTGTGTAATCTGCATCCCATTCAAACCAACCGCCTTTTGCATACACGGTAAAGCTGTCAGATATTGGAAGACCTAGGCGTGCGGCAAGCGATACGCCATCAATTTCAGCTTTTTGGTCTATATCGCTAACTTCATCAAAATTTTGATAAGCAAGCTCTAAGCTTAAGTACTCGTTAAATTGAGTACCAACGTAGCCTTTTAGCATTTGTGCATCGTCGTCAAAATCGGTGTCGTTGTCACTGTCTTCAAATTCAAAAGAATATTGACCGTAACCGATACCAGTATAAATACGTGGAGAATCGAAATCAGAAATGTCAGCGTGTGCTGCAGAGTTAAAACCCAGTGTTGCTAGTGCAATAGCTGAAAGAGAAAGTGTTTTAATCATTGAATAGCTCCTTTAGAAAAATAATCAAATGCTTGATTTAGTTAATCAAACTTCAATTATTTACTTGCAGTGAGCATGCCAATTACAAAGTTGATTAAAAACACGGCTAAAAACCTACTTTTGTATTGGTTTTTACAGCTTTTAGCGTGTTTTATAATCAAGGTGAACTTTTATTTAATTAAGTACTCTAAAATAAGTTGTATGTTTTACAAAGCATAATGAGTTTTTTACACAGCAGTACTCAAAGTCAGAAACTAAACGGTATGAAGTAAGTTTTCTGTTTCAATTGCTATTTCTTTCATTTTTATAGCGTAGTTTTCTAATTTAATATCTTCATCTGTTACAGCCGAAAATGAAGGTACTTCAATTGGGTAGCCCGTTTCATCCATAGCAATAAAGCTGATAACGCAATGATTTGTTTCAACCATATTTTGTGTTTTTGGATCGCCACAACGAACTTGAATAAAAATTTGCATACTTGTTTTACCGGTATGCGCTATTTTAGCTTCTACTTCTACAATTTGACCTACTAATATAGGGCGTCTAAATTTAACACCCGCAACCGAAACTGTTACACAGTAATGACCACTCCAACCAGCAGCACATGCATAGCCTGCTTGGTCAATCCATTTCATGACGGCCCCACCATGAACTTTACCACCAAAATTTACATCGGTAGGCTCTGCTAAAAAACGAAAAACAACTTTTGACGACGGCATAGATAACACTCATATTTATTAAAACTACTATTAGCATAACGTAAAAAAGAGGCCGAAGCCCCTGCAATTTAGGATATGTTTATAATTTATATGTAAAAAACGCAATTATATATCTATGTAGCGCATAATTTAGTTACATATTTGGGTAGTTTGGTCCACCAGCGCCTTCCGGTGTTACCCATGTAATATTTTGGCTCGGGTCTTTAATGTCGCAGGTTTTACAATGCACACAGTTTTGAGCGTTAATAACAAACTCTTTGCTGCCTGCTATTTCTTGTACTTCGTAAACACCCGCAGGGCAATAACGCTGTGCGGGTTCATCAAATTTAACTAAGTTTACGTTAATAGGAATTAACGCATCTTTGAGCTTTAAATGACACGGCTGTGACTCTTCGTGATTAGTATTTGATAAAAACACACTTGAGAGTTTATCAAAGCTAAGCTGCCCATCTGGTTTTGGGTACGAAATTTTATTAGCGGCGTTAGCATCAACAAGGGTAGAGTGATCGGGTGTATTATCTTTAAACGTAAACGGTAAACCACCATTAAAAATGTTTTGATCAAGCGTGTTATACGCACCCCCTATAAACTTACCTAATTTGTGCATAGCAGGGCCAAAGTTACGAGATTGATATAACTCTTTATATGCCCACGATTTCTCAAACGCAGTTTGATAATGAGTTAAATCGGTATTTGCCAACTCATTTTGCAATGCTTCAAAAATAATCTCAGCGGCAATCATTCCCGATTTCATTGCGGTGTGATTACCTTTAATTTTTGCAAAGTTAAGTGTGCCTGCATCACAACCAACAATTAAGCCACCCGCAAAATGCATTTTTGGTAATGAATGCAAGCCACCTTTAGCAATAGCACGTGCGCCGTAAGCAATACGTTCGCCACCTTCTAGTACGTTTTTAAATACTGGATGGTGCTTCATTCGCTGAAATTCATCGAACGGGCTTAAATGTGGGTTTGAGTAATTTAAATCAATAATCAATCCAACAACAACTTGGTTGTTTTCACTGTGATACATAAATGCACCACCGTTAGTATCGCCGCTAAGTGGCCAACCTGTACCATGAACAACTTTACCAAGCTCATGCTTACTTTCATCTATTTGCCAAATTTCTTTAAAGCCTAAACCGTAATGCTGCGGTGATGAATCCGCATCAAGTGCAAACTCATTGATTAGTTGCTTACCTAAATGACCACGGCAACCTTCAGCAAAAATCGTGTATTTTGCTCTAAGTTCCATGCCAGGCATGTAACCGTCTTTTTCATTACCATCTTTGTCGACACCCATATCGCCAGTAATAATCCCTTTTACTGCTTTATCTTCAATTATTAAAGAGTGAGCACTAAACCCTGGGAATATCTCTACGCCTAACGTTTCAGCTTGCTCTGCAAGCCATCGACATACGTTACCCATAGACACAATGTAGTTACCATTATTATGAAATGTTTTTGGCGTAGCAAAGTGGGGGATTGATGTCGCTTTTTGCTCGTTATTAAACCAATAAATTTCATCGTTGGTTACTTTGGTCGTAACAGGGGCACCAAGCTCCTGCCAATTTGGTAGCAGTTCGTCTAAAGCTTTGGTTTCAAAAACGGCACCAGAGAGTACATGTGCACCCACTTCAGAACCTTTTTCGACTACGCAAATCATGCACTCTTGTTGTTTTTCTTGTGCTAATTGCGCGAGTTTAATTGCACTTGAAAGCCCCGCAGGGCCAGCACCAACAATAACTACATCAAATTCCATGGTTTCACGTTCGACCATAATAACCTCTTAATCTATGACGGACTTATTCGAATGTTTACTACACATTTAAATAAGGTGTACAGCCTACTTTTAACCTTGCAAATTAAACGTTACAGACTGTGAATAGTTAAAGGTTATTTTAGGTTGACGTTTACGTCAACAGGAAGTAGTCTAATTTCATAAAATAAATAAGTTGACGTGAACGTCAGCTTGTAGGTTTAAATTATTATGGAGTTCCTATGAAAGTTCTCGTACCAATAAAAAGAGTGATTGATTACAACGTAAAAGCTCGTGTTAAAAGTGATAACAGCGACGTTGATTTAACTAACGTAAAAATGGCAATGAACCCGTTTTGTGAAATAGCGATAGAAGAAGCAATACGCCTTAAAGAAGCTGGTACAGCCAGTGAAGTTGTTGCAGTAACTATTGGTCCAAAAGCGTCGCAAGAGCAATTACGAACAGCATTAGCATTGGGCGCCGACAAAGCAATTCACATCGAAACCGATGAAAAGCTCGAGTCACTTCATATTGCAAAGCTCTTGGCTAAAATTGTTGAACAAGAATCTCCTGAGCTTGTAATTTTAGGTAAACAGTCAATCGACTCAGATAATAATCAAACAGGTCAAATGCTTGCTGCGCTTACTAATCGTGGGCAAGGTACATTTGCATCAAAAGTGGTTATTAACGATGGCAAAGTAAACGTAACCCGCGAAGTGGACGGCGGCCTGCAAACGGTGGCACTTAATCTACCTGCAATTATTACAACTGATTTACGCTTAAACGAGCCTCGTTACGCATCACTGCCAAATATTATGAAAGCTAAACGTAAGCCGCTTGAAGTAATAGCAGCTGATTCGCTTGGTGTTGATTTAACACCACGTATTCAATTAATAAGTGTAGAAGAGCCAGCTAAACGTACAGCAGGAATAATTGTTGAAGACGTTGCACAGCTTGTAGAAAAATTAAAAACAGAGGCAAAGGTGATTTAAATGAAAACACTCGTAATTGCAGAGCACGATAACGGTGCCTTAAAACCAGAAACCTCAAAAACTATTAACGCCGCAGTAAAAATGGGTTTTCCTGTTGATGTACTTATTGCAGGTAACAGCCTAAGCGCAATGAGCTCACAAGTTGCTAGCATTGAAGGCGTAGCTAATATTTTAGTTGCTGACAATAGCGTTTATGAACATCAGTTAGCTGAGAGCATGACAGATTTAGTTTTATCACTTAGCGATACCTACAGTCACATTGTTGCAAGTGCGACGACAACAGGCAAAAACTTTATGCCACGTGTTGCTGCGTTATTAGATGTTGCGCAAATTTCTGAAATTATTGCAGTAGTGGACGCCGATACATTTAAACGTCCTATTTATGCAGGAAATGCAATCGCAACGGTTAAGTCACTCGATAGTAAAAAAGTAATTACCGTACGTGCAAGTAGCTTTGATTTACAAGGTGAGCAATCAGCAGCGGTTGTTACTAATATTGATACTGTGTCAGATTCACAATTAAGTAGCTTTGTAAGTGTTGAACAAACAGAGTCAGAACGTCCAGAGCTTACGGCTGCCACGGTGGTTATATCGGGTGGTCGTGGTATGCAAAACGGCGAAAACTTTGCTTTGCTTAATGGTATTGCCGATAAACTCGGTGCTGCGATTGGTGCGTCGCGCGCAGCGGTTGATGCAGGCTTTGTACCTAACGACATGCAAGTTGGTCAAACAGGTAAAATTGTAGCGCCTAATTTATACATTGCAGTAGGTATTAGCGGTGCTATTCAGCATTTAGCGGGTATGAAAGACTCAAAAGTAATTGTCGCGATTAATAAAGACCCAGACGCACCTATTTTTCAAGTTGCAGATTACGGGTTAGTCGCAGATTTATTTGAAGTACTGCCACAGCTCGAAAGTGCTTTATAGTCTTTAAATAAACAAACTTATTCTGGTTGAAAGCTGTGATACTCTTTGGGTATTACGGCTTTTTTTAGTTATGTAGTTTATAGAGTAATTAAAATTCTGCCATTGAATAATGATGATCTAATAATGCTGTTTTTACCTTTTTAGTTTTTAATATATCTAAAACCAGTTTAGCTTGCGCAACAGAGCGCTCCGATTGGCTGTTTACTAATAATATTAATGGTCTTACAAATGTGTAATTACCATTTTGAATGTTCTCATGATTTACTTTAACGCCATCTATTCCTAAAATATTAACCTTGTTTATTTGTTTGCTACCCAGTAATTGAGATATTGCACCGTAGGACTCGTATGCAATAGCATTTGGCATTCTTTGCACGATACCTAATGCTTGATTAAATTCATCATATAATTGCACATCTTGTTTTGAGAAAAGACCACGATTACCTGATTTTTTCAATTTTATAGTGTTGCTGTTTGGTATTTGCATATAATTGAGGTCTAAAAACTCAAGTAATATATCAAATGTCCCATGATTAGTTGCTTTACTAAACAGTAAAACCTTCTTATCACTTGTACGTTTAGGCAAGTAGTCTGGGTTTATTTGCTGCCAGTTTTCATATTTTCCTGAGTAAACATTTCTTAACTCTTCAACCGATATATTATCTATTTTATTTTCAATATTAGTAAAAAAGACAAGCGCATCTTGAGCTATTATAATTTGCGTTATATGTGGATATTTCTCTTGTTCTTCATTTGTTAAATAACGAGAGCTTGACCCTAAATCAATAAAGCTTTCTGCAATTGCTCTTATGCCTTTTTCACTACCCATTGATCTAATTTGCATTGGAGTATTTGTTTTCTTTTGATAGCCCGGTTTAACCAGTTCAAGTAAGTGAGATACCGAGGATGAGCCGCCTATGAGTAGAGGTTTATTAAATTGATTATTATTGTTTGATACCCCCATAGAATATGTAGAAGCAAGTACCGATACTGCTAAAATAAAGTTTTTAATCATATAAATAGCCTTAAGTTCTTTTATTAAACTATAGACCATATAGGTGAAATAGGAGGGTAGTTTGTAGCAAGTTTATTACAGTTAATTACGCGACTGATAAGTATTAATTGTTGTGGGTTTTAATTTGTAAATTTATGACGATCTACTATTTTTAGACCGGTATGAGAGATTTTTTTGTTGTTAAATGACGAGCCCAAATATACTTTCATTGAATAAAAAAACCAGCTACTAAGCTGGTTTTTCAATATTTTAAAACAGTTTACTTACCAATTTAGTAAGTTGCGCTGCCTTTAGTACGAGGGAAGGCAATAACGTCACGTACGTTGCCCATACCTGTTACATAAGCAACTAAGCGCTCAAAGCCTAAACCAAAGCCTGAATGTGGCACGCTACCGTATTTGCGTAAATCGCGGTACCAGCTGTAATCTTCTTTGTTTAAGCCCATTTCTTCTAAACGCGCATCAAGCACATCAAGGCGTTCTTCACGTTGTGAACCACCAATGATCTCGCCAATACCAGGCGCTACGATGTCCATTGCGGCAACGGTTTTACCGTCTTCGTTTTGGCGCATGTAAAATGCTTTAATGTCACGTGGGTAGTTTTTAATAACTACTGGTGCTTTAAAGTGTTCTTCAGCAAGGTAACGCTCGTGCTCAGACTGTAAATCTACACCCCATTCAACAGCGTACTCAAACTTTTTACCACAGTTTTTAAGAATCTCTACTGCTTCAGTGTAATTTACCTGTGCGAAGTCTTTTTCTACAAATTCTTCTAAACGCGTAATTGCTGTTTTTTCTACACGTTGTGCAAAAAATTCCATGTCATCACGGCGTTCTTCAAGTACTGCTTTAAATACATACTTAAGCATGTTTTCAGCAAGTTTTGCGATGTCTTCTAAATCAGCAAACGCAACCTCAGGCTCAACCATCCAAAATTCTGCAAGGTGGCGAGATGTGTTTGAGTTTTCTGCACGGAATGTTGGGCCAAACGTGTAAATTTTTGACATTGCAGACGCGTAAGTTTCACCGTTTAACTGACCAGATACAGTAAGAAATGCTTCTTTACCAAAGAAATCTTCGCTGTAATCAACTTCGCCTTTGTCTGTAAGCGGTAAGTTTTGCATATCAAGCGTTGATACACGGAACATTTCGCCAGCACCTTCACAGTCACTTGCTGTAATGATTGGCGTGCTGATCCAGTAAAAGCCTTGCTCGTGATAAAAACGGTGAATAGCTTGTGCTAAACAGTTACGTACACGAGTTACTGCGCCAATCATATTTGTACGAGGGCGAAGGTGAGCGTGCTCACGTAAGTACTCAATGCTGTGGCGCTTTGCCGACATTGGATATGAATCAGGGTTTTCTACCCAACCTAATACAGTCACTGTATTAGCTTGTATTTCGAAAGATTGACCTTGACCAGCAGATTGAACTAAAACACCTGTAACCGACACAGAACAACCGGCTGTTAAGCTAGTAACTTCATCATAATTATTAAGTGAATTAGGAACTACCGCTTGAATCGGATCAAAACACGAACCGTCATGAACGGCTAAAAATGAAATTCCTGCTTTTGAATCGCGGCGAGTACGGATCCAGCCCTTAATTGTTACTTGGCTGTCTACCGCAACATTGCCTTTTAATAGCTCTGAAATCGCTAAATGGCTCATCTTCACTCCAATGATAATAAGTTGCCTAACTATTTTTATTTAACTGTGCGCAGCACTCTGGCTTTAATTGCTCATAAACGGCGCTGCACTTGAACCCTGTATCTTACCTAGTAAAGTTAAATAAAAAAACTATTGTAGGCAACTCTTTAAAACTTTTTATGCATGCGGTTTATTTTTAAACAGTTTTTAGGGTTTAATTGCCACAATTGTTATTTGGTGCTCTTAAATTTAATGGTTTTGTGGCATTATTAACAACAAATCAAATTTATATTTATTCACTCTTAAAAAAATCGATGCTATGAAACAAGTTTTTATTTTACGAGGACTACCAGGAAGCGGTAAGTCTTACTATGCACAAAACCTAGCTGATGAATTAGGCGGGGCTGACGAAAGCCAATATCTAATTTGTTCGACTGATGATTATTTTATTGATGATCAGGGGGAATACCACTTTGATAAATTTAAATTACCGCAATTTCATAATTTAAATTTAGCGCGCTTTATAAATTCACTTGCTCAAGGAATACCCTTGGTGATTGTTGATAATACTAATATCAAAAAGTGGGAATTTGTAGCGTACTCACAAGCGGCTACCGCTTTAGGTTATCAGGTAAAAGAAGTGATAGTGGGTGAAGTTAAAGACAAATCTATGCAACATTTATACGCTAAGCGTAACTCTCACCATATTCCGCTTAAAACAATAAGCAAAATGGCGTACATGTTTGAGTGGTAGTTTTTAAATCTATTAACTAGATTTTAGTTAAAGCGTTAATATCACATTTTGTAATAGCATCTAAATGAGCAGTAATTTTATTGCTGCTCCAATCTCGCCATGAAATATCTTAAAGTTTATTAATAGTTGCGCTATCAAAACGGCTTTTTATAAATTTCCGGATTACTGCTTGCAGTCGTACAAGCAAACACATCGTTTGCTACTACTACTTTACTGGCTTAATCTAGAAAGATAAACAGACCCTGTTTTATCACCAATAAAACCAAAGTGGTAAAGCACATTTGCTTCAAAATTCTCAGGTCCATCTGGATTGTTTTAATAAATATAGTCACTTATTTCAATATTGGCAGAGGTTTAAAGTATTTAAAAAAACCATTTGAGTAAAGCCTTGCATTGGTGAAGGCTTATTGGGGTATGGTCGTTTATAGCGTTTTCTTTAATTAATTATGGACGTGTTACTTTTCAGCATACTTTTGTTTAATCGCTAAAATATCTTCTTGAACTGCAAAAAAAGCATCTACTATTTCTGGATCAAAGTGACTTCCGCTACCGTCTTTAATAATGGCAAATGTTTTCTCTTGTGAGAATGATTTTTTATAAGGACGCTTTGACGACAGGGCATCAAATACATCAGCAATAGCAACTACGCGTGCTGCAATTGGAATTTCATTACCTTTTAAGCCATCAGGATAACCAGAGCCGTCCCATTTTTCATGATGTGAGCGAGCAATAACTTCACCTAGTTTAATAACTTCAGAATCAGAACCTGAAAGTATACTCGCGCCTACAACGGTATGCTGTTTCATTATTTCCCATTCTGCGGCGTCTAGTTGACCCGGCTTTAGCAAAATATGATCAGGTGTAGAAATCTTTCCTAGGTCATGCATTGACGCTGAAAACAAAATGTTTTCAACTGTCGTTTCATCTAATCCAAAGCTGCGTGCAACGGCTTCAGAATATAAACTCATTCGTTGTATGTGCGCGCCAGTTTCTTCATCTTTATATTCAGCAGCTTTAGTTAATCTATTAATTGTTTCAAGCGATGCATCTTTAATAGCTTGCATTGCTTGTTTTAATGACTCAGTTCTTTGGGCAACTTCAGTTTCTAATTGCTTCTGATAATTAGTTCTTAAATCGTTATAGTCTTTAATTTTAAGAAGGGACTTAACACGCGATAACAACTCGTTTTTATCTACAGGCTTTGTAATAAAGTCATCACAACCAGCATCAATTCCTTCTACTCGTTCTTTTGTCTCTCTTAAAGCAGTAATAAGTATGATAGGTAAAAGTTTTAATACAGCATTTTCTCTAACACGGCGTGTTACTTCAAAACCGTTCATGCCTGGCATCATTATATCAAGTAAAATAATGTCAATTGGTTGCTCGGCTAACAAGTCTAATGCTTGTTGACCACCAGTAGCGGTTACTGTTTTATATCCCTTAGGTTCAAGGTAAGCTTGCATGAGTTCTATATTTTGAAGATTGTCATCAACAACCAAAATTAAAGGGCTATCTTTCATCAACTTTTCCTGTGTATTAAGGTTTGAACCAAGGTGGTTATTACTTTATATATAAACTTATTTGTTTAGCGAACATGCGTGTGTCTATAGGCTTAGAAATATACGCACTGTTAGGTATACACAGTAATTGGTCTATATCAGCGGGTAAAACAGAAGCCGTAACAAATACAATAGGGATATTTGCAGTTTCTTTTTCATCACGCAAAATTTTGGCAACTTCTGTTCCAGACATATCTGGTAGTTGAACATCTAAAATAATAATTTTTGGGTGTTCACGTCTTATTGCCAAAAGGGCATCTTTTGCATTCATGGCAGTGAATACTTCAAAATTTGCCATGAGTAAAAGATCCTCCTCTAGCAATAGATTATTAGCGTTATCGTCAACTACTACTATTTTGGTTTTCATTATGCTTTACCATAGGCTTTTGTTTAATTGGCAAAGTTATACGAACCGAAGTGCCTTTATTAACACCTTCAGATTCAATAACAAATTCGCCTCCATGCAACTTTACTAGACTTTTTGCAATAGGCAGTCCAAGTCCTGTACCTTCTGTTAATCTAGAGTAGGGGGTTTCTATGCGAAAAAAGCCTTCAAATATTTTTTCCATATTTTCAGCCGCAATACCAATACCCGTATCCCAAATTGTTATCTCTATTTCTGTATCAGTATGGCGTGTTTTAACACCAATTTGACCAGTATCAGGCGTAAATTTAACTGCATTTGAAAGCAAATTATAAAGTATCTGTTTAACTTTAAGAGAATCAGCTTCAATAGAGGGTAAATCATCAGCAATTTCAAGGCACATGTTCAGTTTTTTTTGATTAGCTGTATCTGCTGTAAGCCCCGTAATTTCGTGCAGTACTTGGCGAATTGGCAAATGAGAAATGGTCAGAGTCATTTTGCCCGCTTCAATTTTTGCCATATCCAGTATTTCGTTAATAAGTAACAGTAAGTGTTTGCCACTTACCAGTACATTTTTAACATACTGTTTTTGTTTGTCGTTTAAAGTGCCAAATGTCTCATCGTAAAGTACCTCAGAAAAACCATTAATAGAATTAAGCGGGGTTCTCAGTTCATGCGACATATTTGCTAAAAACTCTGACTTAACTCGAGCTGCACTTTCTAAATCATTTGTAAGCACTTCTAATTCTTTGTTTGCTTTTACTAACCCTTCTTGAATCGCATTACGTTCGGTAATGTCTTCGATAGATAATAAAATAATTCGATCTTTTGACTGAGTACGTTTAATTTGCCTTGCGTTGAGCAACATTGTACGCCAGCCAATTGTTTTAAAATTATGCTCAACTTTGTAATCATCAAAGCTCGTTTTTTGAGGCAATATGGTTTCTAATAATTCACGAAGCTTGGGAATGTTCCATTGATTATTACCAAGGTTGTATATTAACTTTCCAACGGTGTCTTTGTGATTAGCGCGAAAAAACTCATAAAATGAGCGACTCGCTGTTACTACTCTTAAGTTCTGATCTAAAACAATGAGTGGTTCTCGAACTGTATTTACAATACTTTCAGAGTATTCTAATAGTTCTTTTTTGGTACTTATTTTATCCACTTTCTAAATCCTTTGTACCATTAAGGGCTGAACATTATCTTAAACTTATAAAGAATAATTTAGGTTCATTAACGCTGTGAATATAATTTTATTTTTATAATACGTTAGCTAAAAGCAATGCTTAATAATGTGTTTTAATGTATGTGTGTGGTTTTAACTAATATAAAAGGCGTAACCTGATAAACGATACCTGAGGGGAACTGTTTGAACATTAATCTTTGTTCAGTAAACAGTAACAGCCGATTAATAGCAACAGGTTCATAATTTAACCTGCATATTATTGTTTTTTATTGACTATAGTGAATTTTTTAAAGGTAGAAAGTATTAGTTTTAAGCGCAATAGGGTTTTAACGGGGAACGTATTTAAAATTGAATTTTGGCTCTAAATAGCAAGTATTGATGTAGGTATTAATGTTTAAATTAATACCTACATCAATATTTTAATCAGTCTATAGATTTATAAACCGCTAATGGGTGCGAGGTACTTAGTGATACATGTACTTCATCGCCAGGGTTTACAACAACTTCATGGCTTACTCGGCTAGTTACAACCGTAGAGCACGCAAGTTTTACAGCACACAAGCGGCTGCCACCTTCAAAACGTACCCAAATTACTTCGCCGTTATTGCCAACACTGCTTTGTACAAGTAACACATCGTCTGGTCGAAGTAGTACATCAACGTCGCCACTTTCACAGTCAACGCCATGAGCGGGCGCATTACCAATTGAGGTAGTGGCTTGTCCTTGGCTAAATTGGCCGCTAATAAAGCTGGCTTCACCTAAAAAACGTGCCACAAAACGATTGTTTGGCGTGCTAAAGCAGCGCTCGGGTGTATCGATTTGCTGAATTTTACCACCTTTTAAAACGCCAACACGATCACCAACCGAAAGAGCTTCTTCTTGATCGTGTGTTACCCAAATAGCAGGTACGCCAGCGGCTTTAAGTGCGTTTCTAATATCCCAACGAAGCATGTCTTTAAGGGCAGCATCTAAGTTAGAAAGCGGCTCATCAAGCAATACAAAGTCTGGCTGATGGGCAAGGGTGCGCGCAAGTGCTACACGTTGTTTTTGTCCGCCAGAAAGCGTTGCTGGTTTTTTTTCTCTAAAATCGCTCAGTCCAAGTAGGTTTATCCAATACTCGGCAGGGGCTGTATCTTTTAATCTAAAGCAAATGTTTTGCTGTACGGTTAAGTGCGGAAATAACGCAAAATCTTGAAATACCATGCCTACACTACGCTTTTCGGGAGGTACCGTTAATTTTGGTGTTGCACGCCATTTATCAACGTTTATTTCACCTTCGCTAATAGGTATAAGACCAGCGAGTGCTTGTAAAATAGTACTTTTACCACAACCTGTAGGTCCTACAAGCATAAGGATTTCGTTTTCACCCAGTGATAAGTTTAAATCGCTTACTACACGGTTACTTCCATAATCTATAGACAACTTACTTACAGATAGCATTTATTTTTAAATCCTTAGTGTTCAAACTGGTTGCGTTTTTCGCCAGAAAGCATAATAGCTAACGCGCAGGCAGAAATCACTACTAAAAGTAATCCAGGAATAGCAGCACGACCAAAATATCCCGCTTCGTATACACGCCATAAATAAGTCGAAAGGGTTTCAAACCCAGTAGGACCAAGTAGCAAAGTGGCTTCTAATTCGCGCATTGATTCTAAAAATACCAGTGCTGCGCCAGCAATAATACCGCGCATAGTTAAAGGCAGTGTAATGCGAGTAAATACTTCGCGGGGGCTTGCGCCAAGTACGCGCGCAGACTTTACTAAGCTTGGATCTAAGTGTTCGGTGCTTGTTCTTACAGAGCCTACTGCAAGCGGTAAAAAACGCAGCATATAAGCAATAATAAGCAGCCCTAATGTTTGGTATAAAAATGATAACTGCAAACCACCGTAAACAAGCGCTGTGCCCATTACTATACCCGGAATACCAAAACCAAAATAAGTGACTCGTTCCATTATTTTGCCCGCTTTACCACTAAGTGCTGCATGTGCAACGGGTATTGCAACAATAACGGTTACTACAGCGGCAATAAGCGATGCATATGTTGAATTCCATGCAATACTAAAATCAAAAGAACTTAAACCATCTCGTGCTAACCAAAGCGAAAATATGGCAAGCGGTAAACCAATAGCTAAAAACAATATAGGAGCAAACGTTAAAAACATTGCACTTAACTGCCATTTTTTAGGGAATAACACTAATGAACGACCTTGTTTTTCGGTCGCTGTTTTTATTTGTGATTCTAGTAATAATAAAAACCCTACAATAACCATTAGTTGCAGCGAAAGCATTGCTGCGCGGCCTAAAGCAAACGAGTTGTATTCAACGTAAATTACACGGGTAAAGGTATCTAGGCGCATCATTGCCGGTGTACCAAAGTCTGATAATGTATAAAGCGCGACCAATAACGAGCCAGCTGCAATACCATTAACTACACGCGGTAATATTACTTTAAACACGCTTTGTGTCATCGACATGCCTAGCGTACGTGCTGCGTTAACCATACTCGCATCAAGGCTAAGTAGAGATGAACGAGTTGTCATCATTACAAATGGGAAGGTATACAGCGTCATTACAATTGCAGCGCCTGTTAGACCGTACATTGATGGTGTTTCTATTCCCGTTAAGGTATTTATTTCACCTCCAGGACCAAAAGCAGCATAAAGTGTAAAAGCGCCAATATAACTAGGTATTGCAAGCGGGGCTGCAAATATAACTAGCCACAGTTTTTTGAAAGGTAAATGAACATAGGCACTAATAAACGCCAGTGGCACACCAATTAAAATAGAGCCTACTACCGTTAATCCCATTAAAGATAACGTGTTGCCTAAAATTTTAAGATTGTGGCTATCAAATACTGAGCTTGAATCGCTCGCTAGTACCATTAATATAAAAACAGGGGTAAGCGTAATGAGCGCTGCAAGCAGCGCCATTGGGTAAGAGGTAGGTATTCTCATTACAATACGCCGCTGCTACGCATCAAATCTATAGTAGGGCGTAAATCAGCAAGCTGTGTTAAATCTACTTTAGGTGGAGAAATATTAGCAAGTGACGGTAAACCTTCAGGTTGGGTAATACCATTTACTAGTGGAATTTCGTACGCTTCGCTGGCTAAGTAACCTTGTACTTCTTTACTTAGTAAGTAACGCATAAAGTTAGCAGCAAGCGGATCGTCGTTAAGCGCTAATACACCCGATGCATTAACTAAACAGCCAGCATCATTTTGTGTAAATGCTAAATCAAGTTTAGCATCAGGCTTGCCTGATTTTAAACGCAATGTGTAATAGTGATTAGCAAAACCAATATCAACTTCGCCACGTTCAACGCCCATAACAACACCTAATTCACCAGCGTATGTTTTAGCACGTTTTTGAATCTTTTTAAGCCACTTAGCGGTTTTGTCGTCGCCTTCTAAAATTCGCATTGCGGTTACAAATGATTGAAAAGAAGCGTAGGCGGGCGCCCAACCAATACTTAAATCGCTGTCGGCAATTTCCATAATACTTGTTGGAATTTGATCTTTGGTCAAACGCGACGTGTTATATGGCAATGTACGAATGCGACCAGTTACAGGTGCCCACTCTTTATATCTAAATTGTGGTTGTAACTGAGCAGATAAATCACTTGGAATAGGTTGTGCAAGGCCTGCATCGGTTACTAAACCAATCGCGCCTGAGTCAACTGCCCAAAATAAATCAGCGCGGCGAACACCCGCTTTAGACTCAGCAACAATGGTATTAGCTAACGCAGCCGTTGGACCTCGGCGTATACCGAGTTTAAAGTCTGGATTTTTTTTCTGGATTGCTTGTAATACGTTTTCATACAAACCACCTTCGCCTCGGCCTAAATAAAGGGTTAGCTCACCTTTAAGCTTTGGTAAATCATCAACAGAAACAGGGTTTGCTATATCAGCGGCTAGCGCACGAGAAAGAGGTAGTGGCAATGAGCCAACCACCCCTAACGCAGCTAGGCCTTGAATAAAGGTCCTACGCTTCACTTAAAATACATCCTTACGTGCTTTTTCGGCTTTTTCTATTAAAACCTTAGCGCGGTCTAATTTTGTTTGCATATCACTAATCACATCGCGTACTTCATCTACGCTTTTGCTGTTTTTAATTGCTTGTGGCAGTGTTACGTTAAAGTCTTTTTCCAGCACTTCAACTAGTTTAGCGTCTTGCTCGATAAGAGTACCTTCTACGCCTTCAAACAGGTGTAGGTAAGTATCGTGAACAATTTCAGTTGCTTCGTCTTGTAAACGCTCAGCAAATTTAGCTACTACACGGTCTAATTTGTGCTTAATTTCATCAATAGTGGCACTTTGTGTCATTTGAGTTGTAGCGGTTGCTTTTACAGCGTCTAACAAGCCTTTTTGCTGGAATTTTGCAGCAAGCTTAACAGCCCCAAGACCTTGCCACAAGGCTATGTTCATCGCTTCTTGCTCTTTACGTACTTCAGCTGCTGGTTTACCGTTTTCGATAGCCATTTTAACGCCGTAAATACCTTGCCAAATAGAAGCGTATACCGGTACAAAGTTAGTTTCTATTGCGCTATGAAATTTTACTGATTCCCAATATTCAATTAAATCATCAGTTTTTACCGCTTTTGCGCCTTTAGTATCGTAGTCGCTTACCATAGTATCAACTTTGCCTACCATCCATTCTACTTCTTCGTTATAGCTTTTAATGTTTTCTTGAAGATGGTTTACATGCTCACCAATAGGGCCGTTGGCAAATACAGGTTGAGCCATAAACGCCGAGGCTAGTAAAAGGCTTGCACCTAAGGTTTTTGCTGGTTTAAATAATAAATTCATAGCAGAAAAGTCCAAAAAGAGTAATTGTAAATGATAGCCATTATCATATAGCTTATGGTTAGCGAGATCAATAACCACAAACTCGCTTAATAGATAAAAACACTAAATGTAGCGGTAAGTTACCTATAAATAGCACTATAAGTTGTATTGAGCCCCGTTATTAAGCGTAATGCTTGCCTTTAATGGCGTTATAAATAGCATCACACAGTGTTTTTATACTGGTTTCGTCACTTATATACGGTGGCATAAGGTAAATTAGTTTACCGAATGGGCGGATCCACACACCTTGCTCTACAAAATAAGCCTGAATTTTAGCAACATCAACATTACCAGCAGTATCCTTTAGCTCAACAACGCCTATTGCACCTAAGGTACGCACATTGGCAACCGCATCTAGTTCACTGCATTTATTAAGTTGTTGTAGTTGGATGTTTATTTGGCTTATTCGTTGTTGCCAGTTTTGCGCAAGTAATAAATCAATACTTGCGCAGGCTGCTGCACAGGCAAGCGGGTTACCCATAAACGTAGGGCCATGCATTAAAACACCCGCTTCACCTTCGCTTATGCTAATAGCTATTTTATCGCTTGTTATAGTGGCTGATAACGTCATTGAACCGCCGGTTAATGCTTTACCAATACACATTATATCGGGCTCTATATTGGCGTGCTCTACAGCAAATAATTTACCAGTACGACCAAAGCCTGTGGCAATTTCGTCGCAAATTAGCAGTACGTTATATTGGGTGCACAATTTACGTACGCAAGCTAAATAATCAGGGTGATAAAAGTTCATACCACCCGCGTTTTGTACAATAGGCTCAATGATAAAGGCGGCTACTTGGCTGTGGTTTGTTTTAAAGTATTCTTCAAGCTCTTGGGCTTCTGCTTGGTTAAACTCGCTATCAAATTTACTAACCGGTGCAGGCACAAATACATGCTCAGGTAAAAAGCCTGAATATAAACTATGCATTGAATTAACTGGGTCGCATACGCTCATGGCTGCAAAGGTGTCGCCATGGTAGCCCTTGTAAGGTGTCATTAATTTTTGTTTTGTAGTAATACCTTGGCTTAACCAATATTGCAGCGCCATTTTTATTGCCACTTCAACACTTACTGAGCCGCTGTCGGCTAAAAACACTTTAGTTAAACTAGGTGGCGTTATATTTACTATTTTTTTGCACAGCTCTACCGCACTGTTATGCGTAATACCGCCAAACATAATGTGGCTCATATTATTAATTTGCTCAATCATGGCGTTATTTATAACAGGGTGGTTATAGCCATGTATTGCACTCCACCACGAGGCCATACCATCGATTAATTGCTCGCCAGTTTCGAGGTGAATAATATTGTGATTTGCATGTGTAACGGGATATACCGGAATTGGCTTGGTCATAGATGTGTATGGGTGCCAAATGTGCTCACGATCAAAATCAAGGTCAATCGTATTCTTTTTATTCATATGTAAACTTTAAATTGGTTTGGTTCGTTGACAATGGTACTTCAACTCGTAGACTAAGCCAATATCACCGTTATGAAAAAAATAAGAGAGTATTATGGAACTTGCACCTGTTCGTCACAATTGGACCCACGATGAGGTTAAAGCATTATTTGAAATGCCATTTAACGATTTACTTTTTAAAGCCGCCTCGGTTCACCGTGCTAACTTCAACCCAAATGAAGTGCAAATTTCTACCTTGTTATCAATTAAAACAGGCGCTTGCCCAGAAGATTGTAAGTATTGTCCGCAGTCGGGTCATTACCGAACAGATTTAGAACGCGAACGCTTAATAGAAGTAGAAAAAGTAGTAGAGCAAGCACGCCTTGCAAAACAAAAAGGCGCGACGCGTTTTTGTATGGGCGCTGCTTGGTCAGATCCAAAAGACAGAGACATGCCATACATTTCGCAAATGGTTAAAGAAGTAAAAGAGCTAGGGTTAGAAACCTGTATGACGCTGGGTAAACTCACTAACGAAAAAGCCCATGAGCTTAGAGACGCAGGGCTTGATTACTACAATCATAATCTCGACACGTCACCTGAGTATTACGAACAAATTATATCAACCCGTACTTTTCAAGATAGATTAAATACCATTGATCACGTACGCGATGCCGGTATGAAAGTATGCTCAGGCGGAATAGTCGGTATGGGCGAGCAAGCAAGCGACCGTTATGGGTTACTGATGCAGCTAGCTAATTTGCCACAACAGCCAGAAAGCGTGCCTATTAATATGCTCGTTAAAGTTAAAGGCACACCGCTTGAAAACGCAGACGATTTAGATCATTTTGAATTTGTACGTACCATTGCAACAGCACGCATTATGATGCCACACAGTTATGTACGTTTATCGGCAGGGCGTAACGCCATGAACGAGCAAATGCAGTCAATGTGCTTTTTTGCAGGCGCTAACTCAATATTTTATGGCGACAAACTTCTTACCACCGAAAACCCAGACGCTGATGCCGATATGAACCTAATTAAAAAACTAGGTATGAACCCCGAAACGCGTCACGACTATTCAGACGAAGCAGTAGAAGCCTCGCTTTCATCGCAAGTAGCCGACAAAGCAACGTCTGAATTGTTTTACGAAGCGTAGGCTTTTATATCTATGCCTTTTGATTTTATAAATACGCATCTGCAGGCTCGCCAGCAAGATGCGTTACTTCGTAAGCGCCACGTAGTGCAACATGCAACAGCGCGTACCATAACGGTTAATAATAAAACCTATCTTAATTTTGCCAGTAACGATTACTTAGGCTTTGGAGATGTGGCTGTTAATATTAATGACTCCCAAGCATTAGGCAGCCACAGCTCCGCATTAGTGACAGGTTATCAGGCGCAGCAAAAAGCGCTTGAGCAATACTTATGCGAGCAATTTGGTTATGGCGCAGGGATGCTATTTAACTCAGGGTTTAGCGCTAATAGCAGCGTAATTAAAGCGTTGTTTCAAGATAAAGCAGCTGCACAAAACAGCGCTATTTTTCAAGATAAGTTAAATCATGCAAGCCTGATTGACGGGGCTATGCATTCTAACGCGGCTTTAGTACGTTTTAATCATAACGACATGAACCATTTACGTTCACGGCTCGAAAAATCAAAAGCGCAAAACAAGCTAATTATAAGCGAAGGCGTATTTTCGATGGATGGCGATACCGCGCCTCTTAAAGAATTACTCGCACTTGCAAAACAGCACAACGCATGGCTAATGATTGACGACGCACACGGCTTTGGTGCATTAGGCAAAACCGGTTTGGGCAGTTGCGAAGCGTTTATTACTCAAACGCTGCCAGATATATTAGTCATTACCTTTGGTAAAACAGTGGCTAGCAGTGGCGCCTGTGTATTAGGCAGTAAACAGTTTATTGATTACATGCTGCAATTTAATCGCGATTACACGTATTCAACCGCTATGTCGCCGCTTATGGCAAGTCACACACTTGCGCGTATTAAAAGCATAAAAAAAGCTGATGATAAACGCGATAAGCTAAATGCCAATATTGCGTTATTTAAGCAACTCGCTAAAACCCATAATATTGCAGTAATGAAATCAAGCACAGCCATACAACCCATAGTATTAGGCTGTGCTGAGCAAACATTGCAAGCGGCAGATAAACTTAAACAACAGGGTATTTGGCTTACTGCAATTAGGCCGCCCACGGTTGCACATAACACCTCACGTTTACGCGTTACTTTAACAGCCGCACATACCGAGCAAGACATAACGCACCTAGTTAAGCACTTAGCAGGTGCAATAGCATGACTGCTCAGCCAGTATTAAAAACAGACCTAGTGCAAACACAACTTGTAAAACCGTGCCTAGTGGGTAGCGATTTAAATGACGAGTTAACTAGCGAATTGGATAGAGAGTTAAGCAAGGAGCTAAATAAGGAGCTAAACAAGGAGCTTAAAAAGTCTACACAAAGTAAGTTTTCAAAGGCGGCAGCGCGTTATAACACCCATGCAAATGTACAAAAACACGCAGCAAGCGATTTATTTTCACTCATAAAACCAGACTTTAATAAAAATAAGCTTTGTGTTGATTTAGGTGCAGGTCCGCTTGTTAATACGCATACCTTACAAAGTATGTTTGCAAGCGTTATTGCAATGGATTTGAGCTTAAACATGCTGCAAAGTAGTGATTTAACTACATCAAAAATATGCGCCGATATGGATAACTTACCGCTACAAGCAAACAGTGTTGATGTTATTTACAGTAACTTTGCAGTGCAGTGGTCTGCTAATTTTTCGGCTTTAATGCAATCACTTTACAGCATATTAAAACCAGGCGGGCAGGCGTACATAAGCACTTTGGTAGAGGGCTCACTTAACGAAATAAAAACAGCCTTTGCAGCGCTTGATTCTAACAGCCACATAAATACCTTTAATAGTGAATTGCATATAAACCAATCAGTCCAAAATGCAGGGTTTACTATTAACAGCGCTAAAAAACGTATTTACACCGATGAATATACAACACCTTTAAAAGCTATTGCCTCTATTAAAGCTATTGGTGCAACAACGCAAAATCATACTAATACACGCCAAGGGTTACTTACCAAATCTGCTTTACAAAAAGTATGCAGTGCGTATCCGCTTATAAACAATAAAGCATGTGTGTCTTATCATGTGGTGCTGTTATCATTAGAAAAACACTAAATAAGCCCAAAGACATTAAAGGCAATGCATGAAAGAATTTTTTATAACAGGCACCGACACCGATGCCGGAAAAACTCACGTAACCAGCTTGCTACTAAAGTTACTTGCCCAACACAAAAAACAAGCCATTGGTTTTAAACCTCTTGCTGCTGGCTGCGAAATGGCATTCGATCAACTAGTAAACGCCGATGCCCTCATACTAATGGAAAGTGCAACAGTGAGCGCTAAATACGACGTAGTAAATCCGTTTGCGTTTGCACCACCTATTGCGCCGCACATAGCCGCTGAGCAAGTGGGAGTTAGTATTACTATTGATAAACTAAGTGATGCTTATAAAAACGTAAAACAACAGGGCGCTAATTATATACTTACCGAAGGCGCTGGTGGCTGGGCGTTACCAATTAATAAAAACGATTATTTATACGACTGGGTTAAAGCAGAAAAGATGCCGGTAATACTCGTTGTAGGTATGAAGCTAGGTTGCTTAAATCATGCGTTATTAACCGCTGCGCATATGCAAAGTATGGGTATAAACTGCGTTGGCTGGATTGCAAACCAAGTAGATAAAAATATGGACGAGTACCAAGCAAACCTTGATTCACTTAAAGCACGCTTACCGTTCCCAATACTTGCCATAAGCCCATACAGCGAGCAAACTCCTAAATTACAAATATACAAAAGCTTACTCAATACTCTCGATTTAAATTCTTAAAAATTAAAATACTGCTTTGTTAAATACAAAGCGGTTTTTGTATTGAATACATGAACTTATTTATTGTGTTTAAGCCTTGAAATAGCATACGTTAGTACACATATAAACTTTACTAACTGCAGCTGACATTTACGATGATGTTACTAAGGACTTAACTACTATATGACGCACCCATTTATTAAAAGCTACGCCCAAAATGCGCACGTAAGCGCCGAGCCAAAAGCACTAAACAATGGCTTACCTAAAAAACGCGTAGGCATAATAGGTGGGGGCACCGCAGGCGCCACAATAGCCATTAGGCTTGCTGCGTTAGGGTTAGAAACTTACGTACTTGAAAAGAAAAAGTCGTTAATTGATGGTCCTCCAATGTGCCATTTGCACGCAGGTGGCAATTTATATCGCGAAATACCCGACGAAGACTGCATAGATTTACTCAAGCAATGTATAGATATTGCTCGCCTTTATCCCCATACCATCGATGTTCGCCCCACAGTATTTGCCGTACCCAAGCGCGATGACGACTCACCCGAGGACTTATTTCCGCGTTTAAATAAATTAGTAAAAGCCTATAGCGATCTTGTTGAGCAAGACAGCGCTAATAAAGTATTAGGCGAGCCAGAACATTATTATCAGTTATATAGTCGCGCACAAATGCTAAAGCTTGCTAAGCAAAAACAAGTAGCCAAGCCAACGTCGTTAGATGAGTGGATGATACCCGTCGCTAAGCATTTAGATTTAGATAAGCTAAAGTTTCCGCTTATTGTTGCACAAGAATATGGTTGGAATATATTTCGTTTATCGGCCAGTGCTCAACTCGCACTTGCCGAGTATAAACATGCACACGTTTTAACCAGCACCAGCGTTAAAAGTGTATCGCCAGTTATAAATACCAATAAAGATAAGCAAACACATAAGTGGCGCATTGAATATCAATCAGAGCCAAATCTTAATGCGCAAACTGATTCACAAGCCGATACACAAACCATTGAGGTAGATTACCTAATTAATGCGTGTGGTTTTCAAACCGGTATTATTGATGACTTGGTTGGCGTAGATGTAAAACGTATGGTTGAATTTAAAGCCTCTTACATCACTCATTGGCAAGGTGCTGGTGGGCAAATACCCGAAATAATTATTTATGGTAACCGTGGTACGCCAGAGGGCATGGCGCAGCTAACGCCTTACCCTAACGGGTATTTTCAAATACATGGCATGACCAACAACATTACATTGTTTAATGATGGGTTAGCTGATGCAACGCCAATGAGTGCACAGCCTAAAATTCCCAATAAATATCTGCGTTACATTAAAGATGGCTGGGACAAAGCAGCATTGCAAACACGCACTCAAACAGCAATTGATTATGTAGCCGAGTTTGTACCCGCGTTTAAAAGTGCTAACACACAAAATAATGCCTTGTTTGGCGGGCAACAAATCCCAGGGAATGACGACACTTTGCGCGTAGCCGATGTAAGTTTATATTCTCATATTAGTTATGCACGGGCTGAAAATGTAAAAGCATCGTCAACGTTAATAGCTGCAGATCAAATAGTGGCTGAGTTTATAAAATTGGGAATATTAAGCAGTGATCCTACTATAAATCATCATCGTGATATTCATCAATGGTCGTATCTTAAACATAATAGCCGCGAAAATATTGGCGAAGTAGCGCGTGTATTGGCATGTGAGCGTGGATTTCCAATTGAAATGGCAGGCGTAAATAACAGCCTGCGTGAAGCTATTTAGCCCACACATTTTATGCTTAAATAATGGCAAAAAATCCACATAAAAAATTATTAATAAACATAAAAATAATACTTGTGTTATGACATAGTTTGTCACAGAATAGCGTTAACAAAATGACATAGTGTGTCATTTTGTCGTGATTGCTTTAGCCGATTTAATACAAAATATTTTAATCGTTCAGTGATCAATACTATTTTGTGAGGACAATATGAAACGTGTATTTTTGTTTTTATTAACCAACCTAGCAGTTATGTTGGTATTAGGTGTAGTGCTTTCAATAATAATGAGTGTGCTGGGTTTAAGCCATCGTAGCCTTGACGGAATTTTACTTATAGCCACCGTATTTGGTTTTGGTGGATCGTTTATTTCGTTATTTATGTCGAAATGGATCGCGAAAAGATCAACAGGCGCACATGTAATTACACAACCGCGCAACGAAACCGAACATTGGCTTGTGCAAACGGTATCTGAGCAAGCCAAAAAAGCAGGTATTAAAATGCCTGAAGTGGCAATTTACGAAAGCCCAGAAATGAACGCGTTTGCAACAGGCCCAAGTAAAAACAATTCATTAGTGGCAGTAAGTTCAGGTTTGTTACACCACATGAACCAAGATCAAGCCGAAGCCGTACTTGCCCACGAAGTATCGCATATTGCTAATGGCGACATGGTAACGCTTACGCTAATACAAGGCGTGGTAAACACCTTTGTAATATTTGCCGCAAAAGTACTTGCCGGCATTGTAGACAACTTTATAAATAGCGATAAAGAAGAGGGCGGCAGTAGCTGGACTTACTTCTTATTCGATATGGTATTTCAAGTATTATTTGGTGTGCTAGCAAGCATAGTGGTTGCAAGTTACAGCCGTAAACGTGAATTTGCAGCCGACAGTGGCGCAGCAAAATTGGTAGGTGCAGACAAAATGCGCTCAGCTCTTGAGCGATTAAAGCAAAACCACCCGTCGCAATTACAAGGCTCAATGATGGCCTTTGGTATTGCAAGTGGTAAAGGTATGGCTGAGTTGTTTTCATCGCATCCACCGCTTGATGCGCGAATAGACGCACTGCGTAAATAACGTTTAAATATTACTTACTACATAACCAAAAGCCTGCATTAGCAGGCTTTTTTATGTGTAATATTTTTGTTATCGAAAAATAATAATTACTGAGAAAGAATAATTTCAGTAATACCTTCAGCCGAGAGTATTTCAATCCAGTAGCCGTCAGGGTCTTTAATAAAGGCTAAGCCTTTCATTGAGCCATCATCTGGTTTTTTTACAAACTCAACATCGTACTTTGCAAAACGCTCAGAGGCTTCGTAAACATCCGGTACGCTAATACCAATATGGCCAAAGCCTTTAGGTTCTTGGTTGCCACTGTGGTATCCCTCAAAGCTGTCGTCGTTTTCAGTGCCCCAGTTATGGGTTAACTCAATTAACGCAGGGCGACGAAATACCCATTCAGCTTTAGTTTTATCATCGCCCTCTGGCAGCGTTTGCTCGTATCCTAAAAAGTACAATGTAAATTTCATACCAGGAAAGTCATACTTACCTAACAGCTTCATACCTAATACATTTTGATAAAATTCTAACGAAGGTTTTGGATCCTTAATACGCAACATAGTTTGCTGCATAACAAAGCCTTGAGTAGCTTGTGCAACTTGTTCTGGAGATTCGTTATAGTTAGACATGGTGATCCTTACTGAAAATTATAAAATAGGGTGTAAGTGTTTCTTGCGCCATGATAATCAACACACACGTAAATTAAAACCATCTCTGTAAATTTCAATACCTAATAATTATATTGTTATTTTAAACAGTAGCTTATAAATAGCCCTCGTTATTTTCTAAGCCATTTTCCTAGGCTAGTTAGGAATATGGATGATTTTTTACCTACTGAATTACTAATAAACTATTTATAACTAGCATGTTAGGTAGAAAATATGATTTTAATGGATGAAAACATAACAGAATTTGGCAACATGAGCGTGTTGCTTCATAGCGCAAGTGCAACAAGCTATTGTATAGAGTGGTTTAGCAAAATGACTGGAGCGTCAATTATCTTAACCCGAACAGATACTAGTAAATACTTAGTTACCAGAAAGTGGGCTATAGGACGCGAACTAGAAGATGTTTTAAGTGAATTTAGCCGTGCTAACCAAGCCATTATTCATTTTTTAAATAACGTTGATATAGCCAAAATAAATGAAAAAAGAGTTGCGGCAGCTAAATTACACTGCATAAATTTATTTGTAAAAGCAGAAGGCTTGAGATCCATAACCAACCTTAACTTGCCAAAACCAAGGCTGCAAGACGCCATAGGTAAAAAGGTAGTAGTAAAATCAACGTTAGGAAATTGCGAAATTGCAACCGGATTATTACTACAACTGGTGGGCAATCAAGTTGAAATACAAGTAAATCCCAATCAGGCAGACAATAAACTACTTAGGCAAAAATTTTATAGTAGGCAAGTATCAATCTGCTAAACGTTTTAACTATCAGCATTTATAGGCAGCTTTACTTTAATGGTAAAGCCGCTTTGATTAATAACTTCAAAACTGCCGCCTAACGCAACAGAGCGTTCTTGCATAAATGCTAATCCATAATGACCAGTGTTTTCAGTGGGTTTTACACTACTTCCGTTATCACTAATTATTAATTCAATAGAATGACCATCTGTTTTAATGTTTATAGTAAGGGTTGATGCGTTACTGTGCTTAATACAATTAGTTACTGCTTCTTGGCAAATTCTATAAACGGCAATTTCGTGTTCTTTAGAAAGCGCTCTTACCACATTAAAATTAACCTCATAACTAATATTTTCCTTTGTAAGTAAGCTTTTTAATCGCCCTTGAGTCATTGCTTTTTTAAGCCCTAATTCGTCTAATTCACGAGGGCGAAGATAATGCATTAATTGATAAACTGAGTCGTACATAGAGTTAGCATTATTTTTTAACGTAGCCACAAACGATTGAGTATTTTCATCACTAAGATGAGACAAAATAGCTAAATCTGTTTTTAATGCCGTTAGGTTTTGGCCAAGTTCATCATGCAACTCCTGCGAAAGATGTTTACGCTCGTTTTCTTGAACCGAGACCATTTTGGCAGCAAGCGCTGTGTTTTGAGTTAACTGTTCTTTGAGCCTTGTATTGGCTTTTTGTAATTCAGTATTTTTACGTTTAAGCTCTGTAATAGCGGCACCTAAAACCATGCTAGTAATTGCATTTGCTAAAATAAATAACTGACTAATATAGGTATTACTAGGATCGTGCGTAACGCTTGCTTCAAGTATTATTAAAGCATTAATAAGCGCTGCACTTGTTACAGCCCCTAACGAGCCATACTTATACGAAAACCAAATAATAGGTAATAACGATGCAAGCCGTAATAGCGGGTAGGTGTCTGGGCGAACCGAATATATAAAAAACACAATTAATGTACAACACACTAAAGTGGCTACTAGAGCTAATAACTTAGTGAGCCTAACTGTGCTAAAACTGTATTTTGAATCGTAAATTAACATGATAAAAGGAGCGATTAATAACGAGCCTGTAATATCACCCAAACACATGTTTAACTGATACTGCAGTAGCTCTTTAGCAACCAATATATTTGTAAATTCAAACGCACTGGTAAACAAAAACCACTTTATAGATGTACTCGCAACACAAAGCAGTATTAACGAAAGTATACCTAGGCTGTCGTTAGTGCTTGGCGGCCAGCGGCTATTTTTAAACACATAAACAAGCGCTATAAAACAAAGCTCCTGCCAAAAGCCATGAAATAAATCAAACTCCCAAACCCCGCTGTATGTTAAACCAAGCTGTGCAGCTAAAGCGCGCGATACAACCCATAAGGTGAGCCAATAGCGTGTTGGGGTGAGTAAGTAAAACGCAACTTTTACGCCTGCGGGAATAAATATGGCGCTGCTCTCGGGTACGGTTTCAAGGTTTTGGCTAACCCAAAATGCCGCGAGTGAGGCAATAAAATAAATTAGCCCCACCAATAACTGTTTAGCTACCTCTTTGTATGCGGTAGTAAAACTAACATTAGATAAAGAAGAAACGTTAGGTAAGTTCATCTAACTGTATTACTCCCGCATCAATTGCAATTTTTAGCAGTTCAAACGAGGTCGTCACATTAAGTTTGCTGTAAATATTTGCCTTATGAACATGAGCAGTTTTAGGCATTATGTCTAGCTTTTGTGCTATTTGTTTTGCATTTAAGCCTTTTGCTAATAGTGGTAAAGCTTCTAGTTCTCGGTTGGTTAAAATATTTAATACTGAGTGTTGTGTATTTAAAGCAAAGTTTACGTCTTCGCTTATATAGCGCTTGCCTAATGCAACCGACTTAACCGCATCAATTAACTCTTCCGACGCAGAGCGCTTAGACACATAACCAAGTGCGCCTAGTCGCAGCGCATTACTAACATAAGGTTCGTAATCATGCATAGATGCAACAATGGTTTTAATGTCAGGAAAATTATCGTTAAGGTAGGTTAAAAATGTAAGACCGGTTTCTGATTCATTAAGCGATATATCAACAATAAATATATCGGGTTGCTCAAGCTCAACAGCAAGTTTAGCTTGGCTAACATTACACGCTTCTATTATTACTTCCCAGTCTGCTTGTAATTCAAGTAACTTTTTAAAACTGTCGCGTACTAATTGATGATCTTCAATTATTCCAATGTGCATATATTTCTCCCTTTAAATTTATTATACATTGAAACAGATAACCAATAGCCACAAAAAATTGCATAAAAGTTAACTACCTAGCAAAAAAATGTACACTGTAAATGCTAAAGGAGCAATCATGCTCAGTATTTAACTATTTTAAAAGGGGAAGGTATGAAAGCATTAAACGTCATTTATGGACTCGCATTACTCTTTACTATTACAAATGCCAACGCAGTAGAGGGGCTAATTTCAGTAAAAAGCCCACTAAGCGCTAAAGCGACTATGGATAAGTTTGAGCATTTGGCAAAACAAAAAGGGCTAAATATATTTGCACGAATAGATCACGCAGTTGGTGCCAAAAAAGTAGATAAGGAGCTTAACCCAACAGAAGTACTTATATTTGGTAACCCTAAAGGCGGTACGCCACTAATGGAATGCGCACAAACAATAGGTATAGATTTGCCATTAAAAGCACTGGTTTGGGAAGACGCACAATCGCAAGTGTGGTTAAGCTACAACGATCCTACTTATATAGCTGAGCGCCATAATGCTGTAAATTGCCCAGCGGCTAAAAAAATAGGTAAAGTATTGCACTCACTCGCAACAACTACGGTTAAGCAATAATTAACGCTTAGCAAAGTAAGGATTATTTTTGAACAAGCTTTTACTTTTTTTATGCCTGTTTTTACAGGCATTTATAATACTCTCGCTAATTAGTTTTTTTACAGGCATTTACAATGCTTATATAGTATTTGCTGGTGGCGATCCTAAATTAATAGCAGGGCATATTGCATCAGGTATTGTAATTTCGTTAATACAAATTGCACCAGCAATAGTTGGCTATTTTATAAGTTACATGCTGCTCAAAAATAAACGTGTAAATGACTTTGCATTGCTTAAACCTGCTTTAAAGTTTTATGCATATCTATGGCTTTTATTTATCCCCATTGGTACGATTTTAGGTGCAAAGCTATTAACTAAATTAAAGAAGGGTTAAATTTAATAGCGGCTTTAAAAATAAAGGAGTAAGCATGTTTTTTGATGATGTTCAGGGTTTAGTGCGCGTACTTATTATTGGTGTACTGGGTTATGTAGCGCTGGTGTTTTGGTTGCGTGTATCGGGCAAGCGAACACTATCTAAATGGAACGTGTTCGACTTTGTAGTCACCATTGCGCTGGGTTCTATTCTTGCATCGGTAATTATTTCAAAAAGTGTTGCGTTGCTTGAGGGTATACTCGCGTTTGTTGTGTTAATAGGGCTGCAATATTTAATTACTTGGCTAAGTGTTCGCTCATCTAAATTTGCAGGCTTGATAAAAGCAGAGCCCACGCTTTTACTGAGTGATGGTGAATACTGCACAGCTGCCCTTAAATCGCAGCGGGTAACAAAATCAGAAATTCGCGCCGCTATTCGTGGCGCTGGTATATTAGCCATAGAAGATGTAGCCGCCGTAGTGCTAGAAACCGATGGCAGTTTTAGCGTACTTAAGCAAAATAACAGCGGGTTAAAAACCGCGTTAAGTGATGTAAGCGGGCATTAAATTAATACGCCAATAGTTATATTAACTAAGGCAGGTATAACCTGCCTTATTTTGCATTAAAGCTTATTTTTATTTAGCGTGCTGCTCTAATAAACTAAAGGTAGGTAAGCGCCATTTAAAGCGTATTGATGCCATACGTATTAAGTAGCCTGCAACAAGGCTTACAATAATGCTGATGTTGTCGTCTATATTGTAATGGTGTAGTGCTAAGTATAAACAGGCAACAAGTAACGATACACTCGCGTATAGCTCGTTATGTAATACCAACGGCGCTTGGCGACATATTAAATCACGCAATAAGCCACCAAAAACACCCGTTACAACCGCTGCCACTACACAAATACCGTAATGTAATCCCATATTTAGCCCCACTTGGCAGCCAATAATACTAAAGGCAGCTAAACCCAGCGCATCTAAGCGCATAAAAATGCCTTTAAATTTAACTACCCATTTAGCAAGCCACGTAGTGACAATACCGGCAATACAAGTAATTAATAAATATTCTGGGTGTTGAACCCACGTAAGTGGGTAATTGCCTAGTAAAATATCTCGTACGCTACCACCGCCAATTGCCGTGGCGCTGGCTACCAGCACCACGCCAAACCAGTCCATTTTCATTCGTCCTGCGCTAAGTGCGCCTGTCATGGCTTCTGCTGTAATACCAATAATATAAACAATCGTTAATAGCATGAGATAATCACTTGAAATTTGTACGTAAAAATAAGATGTGGATTGTATAGATAAAACGGGCAAATAACGAATGAGAAATCATACTAAAAAGGCTTAATTCAGATAGAAATAACTAATGACAAAACCGAGTGTAAACAAGCTGTTAAGCTAACAGGTTTGTGTAACGTTATTGCCAGAAGTTAAAGGACATATAGCCGCAAATTACAAATAAACAGGTTGAATTTTTACTTAGCTTTGCTTTAAGGCTTACTTGTTTAAGCGCTTAGTTAATGGTTAATTTAATAACTTTTTAATAACTTTTTAATAATTTGGTTTATTAATTTGGTTTATTAATTTGGTTTAATAGATAAAGCGTAAAATTAACGTAATATGAATATTTAGTTGCATGGTTTTGATTTAGGAACGTATAATAACAATTGTTAACTTAAATGGAATTTGCGTAAATCGCAGCTTAAGCAAAATAGGCGGATACATGAACAAAGGACTGTTAAAGTCGTGGAAAACCGACAAAGGTTTTGGTTTTATTAAATCAGACACCCTAGAGCACGACACGTTTATACACATATCAGCGCTCAAACACATGAGCCGCAAGCCTAAAGTGGGCGACACCATTTACTTTGAAGTTGCAACCCAGCCCGACGGTAAAACCAAAGCAATTAACTGCCGCATAGAAGGCGTTACAGAGCTTAAAGCACCTCATCAAAAAAACAATAACCAGCCGCACCGCATTGCCAAATCTAATTTTGCCAGTAGCTTTTTAGGTAAAGTTGCCTCAATTGGTCTTATCGCTGTGCTTTGTTTATATGCATTTAATAAATACAACACTCACTCAAGCAGCCAAACACCCATTATCACCAATGACGATTTAGCCACTAATGATGATTTAGTCACCTTTGATGAAAAATACCCAAAAATCGTTATTCCAAAAAGCACGCAAAATTTTACGTGTGATGGCAGGCAGCACTGCAGCCAAATGACATCTAAAGACGAAGCAATATTTTTTATTAATAACTGCCCAAATACAAAAATGGATGGTGATGGCGATGGAAAACCTTGTGAGAATGATTCACGGTTTTAAGGCTAGGGCTATAAAGCTTTCAGCTTTAAATAAAAATAGAATTAATTGCTGTGTATAAATTCAGCGATTTGAGTTTTGTCCCATAACATTATTAAAAGTCGTTTTGGGGTTAAATAAGCTAGTAGAGCTATTAACTATTGTTCGTTTAAAAAACATGGAGAAATAATGGGATATCGAAACGGAAATTATGCAGCTTTTTATGTCGCTGAACCATTCAACGCAAGTGCTCTTAAGGCGCATGCTACAAGAGATTTTTGTTACTACAGTATTTTGCGTGCATGGAAAGGAAGAGATGTATCATTTCCATTTAACGATTCCCACGGCACAACATATAACGTGCGTGACAACAGTCTTTGGGAAGTAACCTTAAAGCCAAGATTGCGTGAGCGGATTAGAGGCTCCAAAAATATAGTTCTTTTTTTAAGCTCAAATACAGTTAGCTCAAGAGCCCTTAGAGAAGAAATTGATTATGGAATTAATAACCAAGGGCTTCCTGTGATTGTTATTTATCCTGAATTTGACAGTACAGCGAGTCTTCTTTCTTCTGGAGATTTGAAGCAGTCAGTAAAAAATCTTTGGGATAAATTACCTCTTTTTAGGGACTCAATGAGTAATGTACCTACAATCCACATACCAATGAAAAAAGACATAATAGAGAATGCTCTAAATGATAATGACTTTATGTTGTCGAGTAAAACGGCTAATAATTATTATTGGTATAAATTATGAGCAAGGTGAGTCTTCACGATAAGAGAGTTTTTGATAAATTTCTAAAAACAATATCATGGATCAGCGTAGCACTATCTCTGACTGTGCTATTTGTTGAAATCCCTAAAGAATTTAAAACCACTTATGGCTGGGTTTTTATTGGATTATTGGTTGTAATCTATTTTCTGGTGTGGAATCACTCCAATAATCTAAATAAGATCGATATTGATGTTGAAGGAAGTGATGTAACAATTAAGGTTGGTGACTTATTTTTGGAGTCAGGGCTAAAAGTAATAGCTTTTAATGAGTATTTCGATACTTTGGTTGATAATAAGATAATTTCTGAGAACTCAGTAAATGGGATATTTATAAATGGTCACCTCAATGAATCTATTACAACCTTGGATTGTCATATTGATAATTACTCTTTTGAACAAAGTGAAATGGCTGGGATCAATGAAAGTAGAAAGTTAGGTAAAAAAAATAAATATCAAATTGGGACTGTTTGTATATATAAAAACTTTTTATTAACGGCATTTACTAAGTTTGATGATAATAATAAAGCTTCGCTTACTATGCCCGAATATTTAGAGTTTTTAATAAACTTCTGGGACAAAGTAAATAATGTATACGCGCAACAAAATGTAGCAACACCAATATTTGGTTCTGGGATTACACGAATTAAAGGACACAAAACGATAAATGATGAAGATCTTCTTAAAATCATGTTGTGGACGTTTCGTATTAGTGAAATGCGTTTCAAATACCCAGCAAAACTTACAATTGTTATTCATAAAGACAAAATTAACAAAATTAACCTTCTTGATATAAAATCTGCGAGAAATGGTATTTGAATGACATTGAGTTTAAAAGATTCCTTAGCGAGTTATTGCTCGCCTTTTTGATGTAGCTGCTTTTCTAAAGGTAAGAGAAACTCTTAGGTGAGCTTGTAGTTAAGTCTGTAGAATTACTTTTTAAGAAGATAGCCTGCTTTATTTTTTCAAAAATGTATTACAAAGTATTTAAAATTCTTTGTTTTGATTTCAGGAATTAGTTTATTAATTTAGCTGTTGGAGTTATTCCACAGCTTTGTTATGTGTTTGTTAGTAAAGGAGTATATAGTGGCAAATCCACGCGTTTTCATTAGCTCGACATATTACGATTTGAAGCATGTTCGAGCTTCTATGGATATATTTATAGAGTCACTAGGTTACGATACTGTGCTATCTGAAAAGGGGAATATTGCTTACTCACCTGATATGCCACTTGATGAATCATGCTATAAAGAAATATCTAGTACCGATATATTTGTCCTAATAGTGGGAGGAAGGTATGGCTCTGAAGCTAGCGATGGGGACAGAAAAAATGATAAAGAGTTCTTTGAAAGATATGAGAGTGTCACAAAAAAGGAGTTTGAAGAAGCAAATAAGCGTGATGTTCCAACATACATTTTAATTGAAAGTAGTGTTTATTCAGAATATCAAACATATTTACGCAATAAAAAGAATGAAAATATTTCATATGCTCATGTTGATTCGGTAAATATTTTTAAATTTATTGAAAAAATTCTATCTCTTCCTAGGAATAACGCGACTAAAACTTTTGAGAAGTTTTCTGATATCGAAAATTGGCTTAGAGAGCAATGGGCGGGTCTTTTCAGAGAGCTTTTGCAAAGAATGTCTGAACAAAAGAAATTTAATGAGCTATCCGATCAAGTAGATGGGCTGAAAGAAATAAATACAACATTAAAAACATACTTAGAATCTGTAATGGAAGTAGTCTCTCCTGAAAAGTCTGGCGAAATAATAAAAGCAGAACACAAAAGGTTAGGGGATTTAGAAAGAATTGAAAAGGTTAAATCAAGTGCCTTGGGACGTTTTCTTTATGATGAATATAAATTGTCTGTAGATTTCATTATAAATGAAATCATTATTGCAAAATCGAGTATAGGTTTTGCGAAATCGATAGCTAAACATACTAAAGTTGGAAGTGGTTCACGAAATATAGTCGATATTTTTGAAGAACATCCTGATGCTACAGATGATTTAAACGAATTAAGAGAATTATTTGGCTTAAACTCATTAAGAAGACCTCCTCAAAAACAATCTAAAACTAAAGGAAGCTAAAGCAAAAATCATGAGCCAACGGGGTCACCCATTAGAAAATTCCGGTCAAGCAGAATTAATTAACAGTGACACCCATCCTAAATTTTGATCTTTTTAAAATTTAAGGCTACGTTTCAGTTAGTACGAAAAACGGAATTAACAGTGACACCCATCCTAAATTTTGCACTTTTCGAAGTTAGCAGCTAGCCTTTCTTTAGTGTAAAAAGTAAGCAGGTGTCTTATGGCTATAGCAAGAAAACGTCAAGTAAGTTTGGTTGATACAAAATACTACCATTGTATTTCGCGTTGCGTGCGACGTGCATTTTTATGTGGGGAAGACCGTTTTACTGGTCAATCTTACGAGCATCGACGAGGGTGGGTTGAAGATAAGCTGCTTGAATTAGCGAAGGAAACAATAAACAAGACACCCATCCTCACTAAATTAACAATGACACCCATCCTAAATTTTGCTCTTTTTAAAATTAAAGACTACGTTTTAATTAGTGCAAAAAAACAGGCAGGGTGTCTTATGGCAATTGCAAGAAAGCGTCAAGTAAGTTTGGTTGATACAAAATACTACCATTGTATTTCGCGTTGTGTTCGTCGTGCATTTTTATGTGGAGAAGACCGTTTTACTGGTCAATCTTTTGAGCATCGACGAGGGTGGGTTGAAGATAAGCTGCTTGAATTAGCGAAGGTATTTTGTGTTGATGTGTGTGCTTATGCCGTAATGAGTAATCACACCCATTTAGTAAAGATAAATGGGGTCAGGTCTTTCTTTTTGCCTTTTTGTATTTAGTGTCTAGTATTTTATTACGCGGATTCAAGTCTGAAGTGCATAACGTTTAGGCGGCTTTAGCCGCCAAGTGGAATTAACAGTGACACCCATCCTAAATTTTGCACTTTTCGAAGTTAGCGGCTAGCCTTTCTTTAGTGTAAAAAGTAAGCAGGTGTCTTATGGCTATCGCAAGAAAACGTCAAGTAAGTTTGGTTGATACAAAATACTACCATTGTATTTCGCGTTGCGTGCGACGTGCATTTTTATGTGGGGAAGACCGTTTTACTGGTCAATCTTACGAGCATCGGCGAGGGTGGGTTGAAGATAAGCTGCTTGAATTAGCGAAGGTATTTTGTATTGATGTATGTGCTTATGCCGTAATGAGTAATCATACCCACTTAGTGTTGTATATTGATGATAAGAAAGCGAATAGGCTAAATGATAAAGCGATTGTTATTCGCTGGCATAAACTCTGTAAAGGCACAGTGTTAACGCAAAAATATGTACAAGGTGAAAAGCTAAGTAAAGTTGAACTCATCTTTTTCAATCAAACGGTTAAACAATACCGAGAGCGCCTAGCGAGTATCAGTTGGTTTATGCGGTTACTAAATGAAGATATTGCGCGCAGAGCAAATAAAGAAGATAACTGCACGGGTAGATTTTATTCGTTGCCATCCATGGCGCTCACCCTTCGGGCCGCCTGACGGCGTTCAAAGTTGTTCCATACAATTTTGTGGAAGGGCCTTTCCTTAAAATAAAAAGTAATCGCAAGCATTACTAGATGAAGCAGCACTTGCAGCCTGTATGGCCTATGTCGATTTAAATCCCATTAGAGGTAAAATGGCTAACACACCAGAAGAGTCAGACCATACCAGTGTACAAAATCGTTTAACATGCGCGGCAGAAGGTAAACAACCAAAGCAGTTACTGCGTTTTGCAGGTATGCCACGTCAGATTATGCCTAAAGGGCTGCCGTTTGAACTTAAATCGTACCTTGAACTTGTTGAGTTAACAGGGCGAATAATGCGAGAGGATAAACGCGGGCACATTGATAATATGAACCTTCCTTTGCTAGAAAGACTTAATATATCCCCCGAAAACTGGTTAAAACTCACCACACAATTTACGCGCGTATTTCATGGCGCAGTAGGTAGGCCTGCCTCACAAGCAAGTTACTGTGAAAATCTAAACCGGAAACGGCGCTCAAATATCAGTAATTGCGAAAAGCTACTCGCATAAAACTAAGCTACTCAGTAAAACTATTCAGTAATAAATCACTACTGCATTATGCAGTTATTTTCATGCGTGTAATTTACGTTTAATAGGGCTAATTACTCATTTAACGGATGAAATAAAGTGACCCAGTCATAAAAGATAAATTTTGAACTTGAAGAGCAAATATTAGTGTCACAGTTTTGTTTGTTCAATTAAAGTGGCTGTCTAGTTTAGTTGGTTTCTACCATTGTATTTCGCGTTGCGTGCGACGTGCATTTTTATGTGGGGAAGACCGTTTTACTGGTCAATCTTACGAGCATCGACGAGGGTGGGTTGAAGATAAGCTGCTTAAAATTAACAAGACACCCAATCTAAATTTTTTATTCAAAAATTAATGCTTAAGTTTTTTTATGCGTTAACGACTAGTTATGCATTTAGTAAGTATTACAAACAACAAAATGGTATTCATAATTTATGAATACCATTTTAATGTTCAGTAAAAGCTTATTTAAACTACTTACCTCAACTGCTTATAATAGAAATTTAAAGTCTACGCGTAATACTCTCGTCTGAGTTTATTACTTGTAAAGCTGCACTTGTGGCAAAACCACCCGCATCATCAAAGGTGACATTAATCCAGTTACTGCCTTGTAAAATGTCATGAGGTACAGGGATTTCAATCACGCCAAAGAAGCTTGCACGACCGTTACGGGTTTTACCGTTCTTTTGGTCATATCCTCTAAAGTCTTTTGGTACTGTTACCGTAACACCATTCACTTTTACAACTGGAACAAGAGACTTACCATGAGCACGGCCCATACCTAAGCGTAATACAGCTTCACCTTGGGCTCCCACTTCAACATTTTTAATATTAAATAATAGACTACTATTCGCCTTAATCGGCTTTTTATAAGTTGTTGCGTAATACTTTGTTTCTTGATTTACTTTATCAATGTTTATCTTGTTTTGATAAGTAATGGTCATAATCTTAGTACTTTCTTTCGGTAAAAATACGGTACCTGGCACACTCGTTAGGTTTTTAGTTTCCAATAACGCATGGTTATTATTATCGTAAGATAACGTTTTTATTTGAACTGATTTAACCGAGTTACCCGTAATACCCAATGCTTTCAATGAAACATCAGTATCTTCAAACTCTAAACTCGTCATGATGATGTGTGCTTTATTATTTTGCACATACGCATCAACCATTATATCTAAATCTGATGCCCAACTATCAACATGCGTACCTCGAACATTCGACCATAATTGATAAAACTTCACTAAATCAGTGTATACCCATTGTGTACCTGTTTGACCTGCTTTCTCAAAATTTTGACGCATTAAACGGTTTTCATATGGGTAACCGGTATCACCATGTCTACCCCATTCAGCTTTCACTGGAATAAATGGGATAGCTTTAGCAATAACATTAGGGCGTTCTAAAAATTGTGTTAATAACGCATTATAACCACGTAATTTTTCAGCATCGCGAACATGCGTCCATGGTTTATTACGTAATGAATGCACCGAAGCACCATATTCAGAGATTAATAATGGTTTAACTCGACCAAACTTAATCGTTGAATATTGCTCTAACATATCAAGGGTTGCTTCAACATTACTACCACGTCTATATTCTTCGCCGCGTGGGTGAGTAGGAAAATCATATAAATGAATTGAAAAAACATCCATATCTTTGCCTCCCGTGTCGATAAATAATTTATCGTTGTCTTCCCAGCGTTGGAAGTTATCCCAATCATAATTAGGGAATGCTGTGGTATATCCAGCAATTTTAACGCCTTTATTTAACTTTTCGTTATTTGTTTTACGAACTTCTTTAGCGACACTGGTGTGGTAACTAAAAATATCAGAAATAGGAGCTTTTGCTCTGCCATCTTTAGGATCGATATTAAGATCGTAAAGAGGTTCGTTAACTACCTCTATAAACGCAGGTTTTGGATGACCTACTGCAGTATTACTTTGCGCAAAGTAATTTTTTAAGAACTGGCCCATATAGTGACCTGTTGCTGTACCAAGTGGCTCTTGCGCTGTATCTGTTTGTGAGAAAGCCCAACCAGTATTGCCAATGTTAGTACCATCAGGATAATACGGGTGAACTTGACCTGCAACAACCATATTTTCTGATCTATTTTTAAAACGTCTACCATTAACGAATCTGGCCTGAGTGCTTTTTTCAAAGGTATTTACTGCTGCTTTCCCTAGAGTTGTTGCGGTTGATTCGTCAATAAAACCTGAACGGATGTTATCTTGTGCTTGACCAAAAAGTTGGTTTTTCATATACCCTGTATCACGACCAAAATATACGTCGTAACCTTTGATGAATTTTCCGATCAAATCATCTAATTCATTATTACCTTTGCTATCATCATTCCAATCATTTTCAGTTGGTGCTGAATGTAACGAAATAAACTTTTCACGATTGAAACTTTGAATATTACCGATACGATGTTTAGTATCTAAATTAACATCAACGTTAACTTTATTTGTAGCCGCTATTACATTACTTGTAAAAGTAGCTGTAAGTATTGGTAGAGCGATAATTAATGCTTTATATAGCATTGAATAATTTTTTTGCTTGTTTATCATATAGTATCTCGGATGTTTAGATGTTGTAATTATTTCCATATAAGAAAATCCTCTATTTCTTTTTTATCCTTTTTATTTCTTCCATTAATTTTTCTATTCCATCTGACATAAATCATTAATTAACAGCGATTTTTTATAATTTCAACTACTCGCTGTTAATTTATATTAATAATTAAAGTCAATATTTTAAATCTGAATAGAGCAATAAAACTTCTTTAAAAAAATAGCTCTATTCAATAAATACCTAGCCAAGATACATTGTAAACAATTAACTATCAACCAAAGGTGCAATTTACTCAGTATGCGTTACGACAAGAAAATATCAGCAATTACGAAAAGCTACTCGCATAAAATTTAAGCTACTCAGTAAAACTATTCAGTAATAAATCACAACTGTATTATGCAGTTATTTTCATGCGTGTAATTTAGGTTTAATAGGGCTAATTACTTATTTAACGGATGAAATAAAGTACCCAGCAATAAAAGATAAATTTTGAACTTGAAGAGCAAATTTAGTGTCACAGTTTTGTTTGTTCAATAAATGTGGCTGTCTAGTTTGGTCTGTTCCATAAAGATTGGCCTATTGAGAATACGCAAAACTAGCAGAGACTTTAGATTGGGCAATTTTATAAGTTGTCCATGTTCTACAGGCTATTAAAAAGGCTGCTTAAATTAAGCAGCCTTTTACATTTAATGTTTTTGAGATTAACCTCAGAGGAAATAAAGAATTAATCTACTGAACGATTAATTTTTAAGGCAAGGAGTCTTCAATTGACAACAAAAAGAAAATTCATCCAAAGTATTCCTAATGAAATGGTAGATCCAATTACAGGTCTTAAAGCGAGTAATGAGACAGAGTTGAGCTCGTTATTGGCCTATCATCATGCAAATAGCTCTATTGACTGGGGTAGTGTTAACCTTTATTCAATTCCATATTTATCTGACAAACTTTGTTCTTCAGAATATATTAATTGCTCAACCCCATTTTATTGTGAATATCCTCTTTTTTCAGATTCAGAAACTGTAGATATATGGGGGTAGATGCCTGCAGAGTTACTTTCGTTTTCTAAAAGCGAAAATACAATCGTGTTAATCGAAAATAAAATTGGAAGTAAATTTACAAGCGCTGGTACTCAGCTTATAAGGCAAGCAAAGTTCCTTGAGAAAAGTGGTTTTAAAAACAAAATATTGATAGTTCTTACTTCAGAGTTATTTTTGTCTAAAGGCTGGTATTTAAGTGAAATGCAGAATGTAATCGACAACGTTGAAGGTGTTAAAGTTTTTGCTATGAAATGGGAAGATATCTTCAATGCTATTGAATCTAAAGGTATTAATTAGGGAAATAAGAATCTAAAGGGGTCAAATCTTGACTACATACATCAAAACATAAATTGGTTAAAAGGTTTTGATATTAGCTATTTTTACTCTCTAAAAGCGCAGCGCATCATATCCTCTTTGTGAATTAATCTTAGTTTACGAAAGAGGGCATTAACTTGAGGTACGCTAGGCAAATGCTCTAAATGTAAAACATCAGCGAATTAGCATATCTAATACACGCCGATGTTTATACTTTATTCAAAAGGCTACATCACTTGTGTGATATTCAGCCTTAGTCTGCTTTACGGTAAAGGCTTATTAAACATATCGCTAAAAGTAACGTTGCAATCATGCCCGAAGCGCCAGCAACAGCTGATGGAAGAAATCCATCACGACCAAAGGTAATTAAAATGCCATTGGCTAACATTGCAACTCCGCCAGCTAAGGCTGTAAGTCCGCCAATTGCTTTGCCACCTTTAGCGATGAAAGACAGGCCAAAAACAAGTGCTGCTAATCCCAATAATAATTTAGCTGTGTAGTAAATCATGAATGACAAAGAAACCACGCCACCAATTAAAGGTTGTGCACCTTCTACGGCACCCGCAACTTTACCAAATGTTGAAAACAACGTAAGGCCAATACTCACCTGTACTATATTTAATACCGCAGCAAAGGCGATAGCCGACCATCCTAGTTGAGAATGTTTTGCTTGTACCATTGCCGTACCAGCAAAGGCAACAAGCAAGGTAAATATGAGTGCTTCTAGTCCCCAAGAAACTTGCCTTGAAAAGCTAATTTCGGCACTGTAAAGGGCTGAATAAATACCCTGTGATATTGCCAATAACAACAATAAAGATGCTGTAATTAGGGTGATGCGTTTATTCGTAAATTCCATTATGGGCCTCTTATAATTTTATATTTAATGCTTTAAAAAGCGGTAACAGATTTGAATAAATCAAACAGATGGGGCTTTTTAACTAATTAGCGTTTCTACTATCTGATATAAGACAGGTAAAGTTATTTAATTATTTCACTTAAACCTATAAAAATAATAATTAATAACAAATAGGTCGGGTATTTTACCTTTTAGTATTTAGGATTAGTACTTTATTAATAGTCTTAATAGTCTAAATATAAACGGCGGTTTAGGTATGGCAAAGTCTCTATGGCTAGAATTATCAAATACGTTAGTTACTTCACGGGTAATTAACAATAGTCTGTTTATTTGGATGAGAAAGAAAAATGGGGTAAGGTTTTTTTGTTTTTTCCTTTTGTATTAAAGGCTTTGTTGTAAGCTGAATATGCTCAATTGTCTTCTAATCGGGATGATACAATTAGGGCGGCATACTCATCAGGAGGTTATATTTTAAAGAAGTTGGCGAGTATTTTAAATTGCATTATTCGAGGGTGAGTAGAATAATGGCAAAAAATAAGACCTGACACCTATGTCTGTAAACTAATTCACAAGGAAAAAAACAGTTGGCTTTTTACTTTTTTGTTGCTAAATTTGAACCATAATTTTAGTTCGCTTAAGTTAGCGTTAGATGTTAAATAAATCAAGGAGGAAGTATAAATATGGCTACTAAAAGTGGGAAGTCTTGGGTTACATGGGCAAACAGTCATGCAAAAAATAGCAATAATGTAGATGACCTTGAAGCCACCTTTAAAACTGGCACAAAAGCTTTTATAAAATCTTTAAAAGATGCTGGCGCTACAGTCAACGTTTCAGCCACAAAAAGGAGTGATAAGAGGGCTTACCTTTTTCACTGGTCATGGAAAATATCTCAAGGTAAATGTAAGCCTTCTGATGCGAAAAAAATGGCTGGGGTTGATATAGAGTGGGACCACGGGGATATAGCAAAAAGTAAAGCTGGCGCACTAGAAATGGTCAATGGTTTTGGATTGGCTGTTCCGCCGAGAAGTATTAACCCGCCTTCACTTACGAGTAATCATATCAGCGGTAAAGCAATTGATATGACAATCAAATTTACTGGTACTATAAAAGTTAAGAAAAAGGATGGAACTGAAGTGTCTACTACGTTTTCTTCTAATGTAAATACCAATAAGATACTACATTCTATTGGCGAGTCTTATGGCGTTAAAAAATTAAAAACTGATGCTCCTCATTGGTCATATAATGGACGATAAAATGAGGTTACCCCTAATTTTAATAGCTTTAACTTTTTCATGTTCAACTTTCTCCCAATCAACTAATGAGAGTATGGATAGAGAGGTCGGATGGTTGCATGGTAACTGTTTAGCAATAAAAAACCCTGATATTCCTTCTCAGCATTATTTTAAATTGATACATCTTGGAGAGGGGGCAGCTGTAGAGAATGCAGTGGTTCAAGAAAAAACAACAGATGGTGAAAAATGTTACCCGCTTCTTGATGATAGGGTTGAAGTTAATACGCAATCAGGATACACCTATTATTTAGTCAAATCTAAAAATCCGATAAATTTAGCTATTGGCGTTTTAGAATCTAAAGTTGACTTGAACCTCGATTTTGACTTTTGTAATACATCTGAAGGAATACAATTTTCTATATCAAAAAAGGATGGGTCTCTAGTTTGGGGCGGTTATTATTATCTTGGTTATGAGTCTGAACCCACTTGCAAAAGTTATTAATCTACAAAAGCTGCATTGTAAGATTTTTGCTATGCTCATTTATGTATGTAGTATAACTCCATTTTATACAATTACTTTTTGCAAAAATTGCAGGAGAGCCTAACGTTAGTTAGAGATCTGATGTGTAATTAAATTTTAAAGGAATAACCATGACAGGCAGATTCAACCTTGAAGTGCATAACGGCTAAGCAGCTAACGCTACCATATACTCAGCCATTAATTTGGCTGGCGTTTTTATAATTAAACTTTTTTCTCGGTCTGTCATTTAATTCCACTATTACATTTTGAATTGATGATTTCGATACCTTTTTGAAATTTGTTGATTTTGACCAGTATTGGCGTAATAAACTATTTGTATTTTCAGGTGAAGCCGGATTCTGTGTTTTCTTGGTATTTTTTAGTCAAAAACCAAGTGTTCTTATCGCAGTAATTGGTACGGCATATATGGACGCACCTTTAGACGATGTATGTGAGCGTTTTAACTGGATGGTATATTAGTTTTATTGATCATAATCTTTATACTTTGATGTAGAAGATTAATCACCTGCAAACCTTGTAATATATATTGATTAAATGCCCATAATACAAGGCTTATGGGCTTATCTTAATATTTCACTATACGTTTAAAGAGCTTAATACCTACTTTTTAAGATAGAAATATAAAATGAGACCAATCACTTAACGCTGTAATAGTTTGCTTTGTAGGGGGTGCAATATAGATTAAACCTGCAATAGCAATAATCGAACACAAGGTAATTAACTTATTATCGAAGTCAGCTATTTTTAGAGCGGTGCCGAAAGAGCGTTTAATTCTGACATTACTTAAATCTACACTGTAAATTTCATCCAGCAATAAATGAATTAATCCTCCTAGTAAAACAAACCCACCCGTTAACCAAGCAAAGATGGCTGTTTGTGTGGTTGATTGGTCGTTCAGTTTCCATGCTACTTGAGTCGTCAATAACGCACATAACAGTATAAATAGTAAAGAGTGGCAACTACCTCTATGTACTGTGATCCATTCAAAAATTGGTCTAATAACATATTTCATAAATCCGTAAACCAATAAGGGCACTACGATTAACTCGATAAAACTAATTTCAATAATTAGCTCGGTGGTTATGTAATGCAGTACCAGTAATACAGCGCTGAGTGCAAATAAGTTAAAAATAGTATCGAGTGATGTAGAGTTATCTGAATCTATATCGGGTAATAAGCCGCCAATTGAACCTAAAAACCATAACCAGAGCGCACTTTTTAATTCAATATGTCCTGCAGATAATAAGGTGGCTGAGGCTAAGCCTGTGACGATTACGGCAGTATTAAGATGAGTATTGAAGTTTGCCATTGTATCTCTTGATAGAAAAATAGATGTGCATTTTAACAATTGATAAGTTCATTGTTCAATGTACTTTAAAGATTGAAGTTGAAATAAACTTCTTATTGCTTTGATTAATCATTATTTTTTACAATTGTTATTCTTTTTCGCGCTTAGGGTTGCCACTAAGGGGTAATTTTTTGATTACGACTGAAGTGGAACAGTAACGATCGGTGATTCATTGGCTATTATTCGTTACTTGGCGCGTAAGAGTGGTACGCTAACTGGTATCCCGAAATTAATATTGAGCAAGTTGCGAAAATAGATATTCTTTTATCTATGATGGAAAATGAGTTATTTGATTCTATAAAGAAAGGTCGCCTTATTAACACATTTAAGATGTTTTTGAAGGTGGACTTGCTGACTGTGATTCACTTGCACATGGTTTGCTGGGGCTATTCAACGCTTCTTTATATGGACGAGGCAGGCTTATGTATTGAAAAGTACAATAATGTATCTCGCTGGATTGAAGATATGAAAAAGCCTAGTAGATTTATTGACCTGGTAAAGCTGTAAATTTATTGCGGGGGGATTACCGTAATCACCCGAAAATAAAAAAATAAAGGGCATGTTGCCAGCCCTAGGCATTATTACAAAAGTTACGATGCTAAAACTAAAACAACATGTGAAGTAGAGGAATAGATATGAAGAGGAGTGTAGTTTTAAGTTTGGTCATACTTTTAAATAGTTATTCTACTTTAGTAACTGGTAATGATATGGAAGATAAGAATATGAGTAATGAGATTATTAAATTTTCTGGCTGGGCAATTCCATATGTTGTAGTTGCCTACAATGATTTTGTATTAAAAAATAGCTCTATTAATAACTATCAAATTTCTGTAGAAGATAATAGTAATTTAGTTATTGTAAAGTTTGCTCCCAATTTTTCACTTTCTGAAGGAATGATACTAGGGGGAAAAACAAAAAACGGACAATTCGTAAAATATACATTTGAAAAAGAAAGTGAACATAATTTCACTCGAACTTATGCTCGATAATATTTCCTACACTATTTTTAAATTATACTTAAAAACGTTGATTAATAAATAATTGGCTCACCCATTAGTTAATTTCAGTCAAGTAGATATGTACGTTTCTTTGGTTTATTTACGAGTAATTATAGGTACTCATTAATTAAAAATTATTGGACAGCTACAAACATTGACCAATAACAATAATTATTCATTTTAGCTGTGCTTATATGGCACGTGAGAATAGGAAACAACAGTAAGGAAGCAGCGGTTACACCCACACTAATTGTTTTATTGCGTGTATAAACTTGTTTAATTGACAGGTCGTTGTATATGAGAGGCAAGCGAGGGTATATCGAATAACAAATTTACCGCTATTAGAGCGTGTAAATATTTCCCCAGAAAACCAGTTAAAACTCGCCAAGTAATTTACGCGCGTATTTCATGAGGTAGTTTTTAAATTTGATTCACAAGAAGGTTACTGTAAAAACTTAAATAGAAAACGGCGAGCGAATGCCGATAATTGCGAAAGTTGTTCCCATGAAATTTAAGCTACTCAGTAAAAAGTTAAAATTGTATCATGCAGTCATTTTCATGTGTAATGTAGTTTTTGTAGCTGTAGTGGCTTATTTAATGAGGGATTCGCGAATAACGAGTAGGGATGGCTTAGTCAAAAAAGTAAGTTTAGTAGCACAGCTTTACTTGTTCAATTAATGACTGAGCAAATGGCAGTAATAGCTGCCTAGCGGTTATTAACTTAGGAGTTAAATCTGCCTATGTATTTTTTTAAACAAAAGCCAGTTTGAAAAGCTGGCTTTTTAAGTCGAATATATAGTTAGTATAACGCTTTTATTTTTTTAGCAAAATCAGATGCGCTTCGGGTCATCTTGTGACCAGTGGCTATTTTTAGAACCGTATCGTTAAGTGTGAATTCACTTTGTGAATCTTTAAAGTCCTGCTTAGCAGATACTTCAATTTTAGTTAAAAGTGCTAATTCTTCTTTGTAATCAGCGTCGTCTTTACATATATTAGCTATGGCTTCTAAAACAGAAACTGTTCGTTGTCCTGAATGAGTTATGACCCACTCACTTTTGTATTTATTATCGGCAAGCTTTGCTTCATTTGCAGCTAACATTTTTTTGTAATCTTCCCAGTTAACATTTACATCTAATTTAGTATTCCCACAAGAAGCTATAACTTTTGCTGTTTCATCAGCAATACTAGTATCGGCTGCGCGTATTGCTTTTTTATCTTTGATTGATGCCAAAGCAGATGAACTGAATACTGCAATAATTAGCCCTGCAATAATTTTTTGTTTCATAGTGTCTTCCTTTAAGTAATTAAAAAATATCATACATAAGTTTATAACTAGTCTCGGTTATATTCTCTACCTTAAAACCGATTTTAATTGTTAATTCAGAACCCTGTAATTTAGCTGAATGAGATGTAGGTATTTGTGAAGGGATAACAATAATTTTCTTTATTGATTTAATTGCGATAGCGTAATCACTATCTATTTTACAAATTTGTTCTAAAGATTGTAAGTATGCAGAAAGTTTAGATGGGGCTGACTTTATACCCATATTTTCAAAACGAGACCAATCAATATTAATATCTAAGTCTGCTCTACAATTATCAATAAGTGATGCTAGATGTTTTTTATATAATCTCTTTGCTTCAACTTTACTAAATGTTTCAAATTGTCTTTTTTTGTATTGCTGGATAACCCTGCTAGCTTTTGCCTTGTCTGTTGTACCAGAATAAACAATTTTTGTTATTGAATTATCATCTAAATAAACATTTGAATATGAAATTAGAGTACCAGAGATAATCGTTTGATTATTATCATTTCTGAAATTAACGTTTGGCATGCCAACTAGCTTTAGATAGTAGCCATTGCCAGTATGGTTATTGAGTTTTTCATATAGCAATGTTTTCCCGTCAAAGCGATGCTCAAATCCTACATAATTTAGATAGTAAGTGTCTTCTTTTTCACCAGGAACAATAAACAAGGTTGCTTCTTTTTCAGTGTCAAAACTGTAATATATTTTGGAGGATTCTATTGCAGAAAAAGCATACTTCGAGATGAGTAAAAGGAATAAAAAGAGAGCCAATTTCATTAGTTAGTCCATTAATTTAATTAAATATTTAAATACCACATCCGGCGATATTTTACTCACTATACTTTACTCTTTGTAAAGGGTCAAAATTTACATTCAAGTTCTTAATTTTCATTAAAGTGCATGCTTCTAATTTTTTATTCACATAAAACAACAGTGACACCCCCTAATTGTTTTGCTGCGTGTATTACCTATGTGGATTTAAACTCTATTAGAGCCAAAATGGTCAACATCCTAGAAAAATCTGATATACCAGCGTTCAAAAACGCTTAACATGCGAGAGGCTAGTGAGGGTATATCGAAAAACGAATTTATCGTTATTAAAACCGTGTAAATATTTCCCCAGAAAACCAGTTAAAACTCGCCAAGCAATTTATGCACGTATTTCATGAGGCCGTTGGCAAATCAGATTCACAAGAAAGTTACTGTAAAAAATTAAATAGAAAACGCCAAGCGAATGCTAGTAATTGCGAAAGCTGTTCGCATAACGCTTCAACTAGTCAGTAAAAGATTACAACTGTATTTTCATGCGTTTGATTTGGGTTTAACGTCTAAAATAGCTTATTTAATTGGTTTAGTGAGAAAAACTACAAAACAATAGAAAAATACTAAGTCTAAAAAGTAAATTTGGAAGTATTGATATATTTTTTCAATTAAGATGGATTTCTATTTAATTAGTATTTGTTTTAGTTAGTAAATAGCATGGGTTAAACTCTAGAACATCTTATACTAAAAATACCAATGCATTTATTATACAGGAGTACAGATGAAAATCTGGAAAGGCACGTGCGTGATACTTACTACACTGACATTATTGGTTGGGTGCGATTGGTTTGACGATCAAGTAGAAGTGGATCATGATCTACAATCTTATTTGATACCTGAACGTCATGTAGAAAATGCTAAGTTGCAAAAGCTATCGGCTAAAACATTATCCGATGAGCAGCTTTATCGCCGTGCTTTAAGTTTGTGGCCGGTAGATTATCGTGAGCTTAGTATTCCTACGTCACTTGGTCAGGCACGGGTTATTGTTGCAGGATCGGAGGATGCAGAGGTTGTTGTTTTATTGCATGGTATGCAGACGAACTCAGCTATGTGGTACCCAAATATAGCGGCATTAGCCAAACACTATCGGGTTTATGCCATTGACGATTTGCTCGGCTCTGGAGGCTCTATTGCTAATACAGATATTTCTGGCATGGCTGAAGTGGTAAGTTGGTACCAAGAATTATTTGATCTACTGCAATTGGACTCGCTAAACTTAGTTGGTGCCTCTCGAGGAGGTTGGCAGGCAACCGCTATTGCATTGGCTGAATCAAATAACGAAATGTCGCGTATTCAACGTTTGGTATTACTTAGCCCTGCGCAAACGTTTGGTTGGCTTGAGTTTAGCGGTGACTTATTGTCGAGTATTCTGTTTACGTTAAACCCTGTGCGCGATGAGGCTCAAGAGAGCTTAAAAACTTTGTCTACCAAAGTACACATGATTAACCCTATTTATTTAGATCAATATGTGGCAGCGCTTGATGACAATCCAATGCCTGGTTTAATCACCGAAATGCGACCATTTTCAGATCAGCAGCTCCAACAAATTACCCTACCTACATTAGTGATGATTGGCGACAATGACATAATGAATAATTTAGATAGTCTTGAGCGGGCAAAGAAAATGTTGAAAAATGTTCAGACTATACAGGTCTTAGATGCAGGGCACTTTTTAACGGTCGATCAGGCTGAACAAGTAAATCGTACAGTATTGGATTTTTTATCCCGCTAACTATTAGTGAGTGGGCTTGAGTATAAAATTTGTATCTGAAACTCATCTTAAATTTCGCATTTAATTTTTTCTGTTAGGGTGGTGACTAGTTTAGCCTGCTTTATTTACTTATAGGGATATGTTTGAACGTTGAGTTTTCATGGAAGGAATTACACTGTCGAATTATGCCGTTCTGCAAAGCCAGCTTAGTCCATAAAGACGGTTTTTTTTTATTGATAGTCTATTAATGGACGATACTGGTGTTGGCTATAAACAGTTTATGTCGTGTTTAAATAAAGCTAAAGTTTATTCACTCTTCGAGGAAAGTTGTTTTCAGTTTTTAGTTTAGGATCTTTTGAGAAAATCCTTTTAAATTGGATAGGCTTTCTAGAGGTAGGTCCCGATCTAAATAAAACGGACTTACTTATTGTGGAGTAAATTTTGTGGCACATTTTTTAGAGATTTATTATAGTGGTGTTCGTTTATTTAAACTGCGTTAAATGATTTAAGCAACTTAGCTATGCTTTGAATATAAATAAAATGCTATGCACACGTTATTTTTAATTTTTGATAGAGCAAGGATGATCTAGATTGATTGAACTACCCGTATTTATATTCCTCTGTGGTTTGTATTTTTTTATTGATAGTACTAATACTTCCCTGAAAGAGGCTGGTATTGCTTTTGTGGTTTATAGTATTTATATAGTCATTTATAAATTAGTTACACCTTTTTCACCTTACCCAACTCAATATGCAGCGAAGCTTTTTGGTTTATTACCTTTACTGTCATTTGGGGCAATTATATTCCCACATTTTAATAACCATTCACCTGAGTACGTTACCAAGTTTATTGGCTGGGGAGGGTTAACGACAGCTTTTTTGATACTCTGTTATTTTAAACTATTCGTGTGGTAGCTGTAATTACGCTAATGCCTATATCTACTGAAGGTTGTACTTACTAAAAATCACTTAATTAAATAGCTTTTGTATCTATATAAAAATTTAGCTGAAAAGAGAGTCGTAATTACTATGAATTGGAAAGATAAGCTTTTATTTGTCGCATCTTGCGTTGATACTAACAGATATTCAGGATGATTTTTATTAAAAAAATAGGTGCTAAACCAATAAAAGGTATAAAGGAATTTTAATGACTATTAAAATATCAGATAAGTGCGATCAAGCTGCAGTAGATGAAATTATAGCTATTGGGTATCCACAAAATATTAAGTACATGGATGAGTTGTTATCTTGGACTTGTGATCCAAATTGGCCAATTGCTGGGTCAATTTATGAGTATTTTATAAAGCTTGGAGAAAAAGAAGTACATAGGATTCTCGAAGAGGCGAATAAACCGGATTACGACTGGAGATACACCCTTATAATTCAAATAATAGCCTCTTATGATGTAAAAACTCTGAATAAATGTATTAAGAGTTTGACGCTATGGGCAACTCAAACGGGTTCTGAAGAATGTGATTTTGAGTCTATCCGAATTTTAACAGACCATAATTTAATTCCAGATGCTGAGATAGCAAAAATAACGAAAAGAAATTTATTTGTATATAACGTATGGATAAAAGAGACGCTTGAAGCTGGCAGTAGAGCTATTTATAGCTCTCCTTTAGGTGAACATGAGTTATAAATAAGTGAAAATGGATATTGTTTTCTTGATTCTATGATATCCATTTAATTTCAGATCTTAATATAAAACCTCCCGCTAATTTTTTAGCCGCTATTGATAGCTATTATTTAAAATTAATACAAAGCGACTAGACCTTTTAAAAGCTGCTTACTTAAGTAGTAAAATCAATTTATTGCTCAGCAAGTTTTAAACTACTCAGACTTACAAATTTTTAACCAAAATATCTTAATCTTCTCATTTGTAAATTATTAAATTATTAAATTATTAAATTATTAAATTATTAATATGTTATATTGTTGCAATTGCATATTGCTATAGTATAACATTGCTAAACTGTAAATAATGATAGTAGAGTTTGAGTGTGGCAACATCAACTGTAGATAATAAATCAACATCTGTTGATTCACTAAGCCCTGAAACAAAACCAGTAGGTAATATACAAACACACAAAGCCCAACCAATTATTGAAGTAAGTGCGTTAAGTTTTAGTATTAAAAACAATGCTATTTTAAAAAACTTAAACTTTAGCGTCGCTGCCGGTGAGGTGTATGCACTGCTTGGTGGTAATGGTGCGGGTAAATCAACTACTTTAAAGACCTTGTTGGGATTTAATAAGCCCACAAAAGGTTCTGTAAAAGTTGCGGGCAAAGAGGTGACTAAAGCACTTGATTTTGTTCGCGGGAAAACTGCATATTTGCCAGAGTCTGCTACGTTATACCCGCATTTAACCGCACGCGAAAACGTTGAATATTTTTTATCGTTAGCGGGTATTAAAAAGTCACGCAATGACATTAATACTGCTTTTAATCGTGTTGCATTACAACCTGATGCGTGGGATCGCTACATGCAAACGTATTCAAAAGGCATGAGACAAAAAACAGCAATCGCGCTTGCCATATTGCGAGAAGCCCCTATTTTTTTATTAGACGAGCCAACCTCTGGTCTTGATCCTGTTGCTATTGATGAATTTAATCAGCTTGTACGCGAACTTGCCCTTACTGGCGCGACTATTTTAATGGTAACGCATGATGTTTATGGCGCTTGCCAAGTTGCTAATCGCATTGGTTTATTAAAAAATGGCGAGCTGGTGGGGGAATTCAATGCCCCTAAAAATGGTCGTATTAATACCGAACAAGTTCACGCTGCCTTTGGTGATTACAAGAGCCGAGGCAATGAATGAATATAAACAACGTCTCAAAAGTAGTGCTTATTGCCAAGGATGAATGGCGTTATTGGTTGCGTTCTAAATTGGCAGTCACTGTACTTGTTATTGGTTTGGTACTTACACTTACCTCGGTAATTGTAACAGCCATTACCATGATTGAATTAAGCCACACTAGGCACGCACTACAAACAACGAGCGATAAAAGCTTTGTTGATCAACCCGACCGACACCCACACAGAATGGTGCACTACGGGCACTATGCTTTTAGAACGCCAGCCCCTTTAAGTACGCTCGACCCTGGTATTGATGCATTTACTGGTAACTCAATATTTTTAGAAGGGCACAGGCAAAATAGCGCAATGTTTGCAGATAACCGCCAGGGCACAGCTTTGACTAAATTAGGCAGTTTAACGCCTGCGTTTATTGTGCAAACGCTTGCTCCGTTGTTACTTATTTTAATTGGTTACAGCGCTATTAGCCGCGAACGCGAATTGCAAACGTTGCCTTATTTACTCTCGCAGGGGACATCGGGTTTAACGCTTATTGCAGGTAAAGGCTTGGCGCTTATTTGTGTTGTAGGGTTAATTTTAATTCCGCTTATGGTTTCATCTTTATTCACTGTTTTAAATGGCGAAAGTTTACTTGCTGTAGCCAGTTTTATTTTGGGTTATGCCCTGTATTTATTTGTGTGGGTATTACTTATTTTATTAGCCTCTAGCGTGTTTAGTAAAAATAGTGGCAGCTTTACCGCTCTTATCTTTTTATGGATTTTACTGTGTATTGTTATGCCACGAGTAGCGAGTACAACTGCAGCTACTGTTGTGCCATCACCAGGTAAAATAGAAACCGATTTTGCAGTAAAAGCAGAGCTAAGAAAGCTAGGCGATGGGCACAATGCCAACGATCCTGCTTTTAAGCAGTTTAAACAATCACTACTTAAAAAATACAACGTTGAAACGTTAGACGAGTTACCCGTTAACTTTAGAGGAGTGGTTGCTGGAGAGTCTGAGGCTAAACAAACGGCTGTTTTAAATAAGTTTGCAGAGCAACGCATGCAAGCGGAGCTTAAACAAACTCAGCTTTCGCGTAATTTTGGTTGGGTTACACCTATGGTGGCAATTAAATCATTATCTATGATTGTTGTTGGTACGAGCATTGAAACACATCACCGTTTTTTACGCGAAACCGAACAATTACGCTTTGATTTTGTGCAAGGGCTTAACAAAGTTCATAGTGAAAAGCTGACCTACCAAGACGACATAAATCGTAACGCCAATGCAACCGCAACTAAAAAAGCACGTGTGAGCGCAGATAATTGGCAAATACTGCAAAACTTTACCTTTAATAGCGATAGTGCATTGGTACGAGCCGATCGAAGTACATCTGCATTTTTACAGTTATTACTGTGGATTGCTGTGTTAGTAGGCGGTATAAAATTTGTAGGGAAACGTTTGTTATGAGCTATTTGCTTTTACACCTAAAACGAGAGTTTGGCTTTTTACTTCGTCAAAAATATTTAGTGGTGCTTTTACTTTGTACATTTACGGTGTCTGCGTTTGCGGTTTTAAGTGGGCTTAGTGAAGTAAGCCAGCAACGCCAAACTATTGAGCGTTTAAAATCGGCTGATTTAACCGAGCGCTTAAATGTGCAAAGCCAACAAACTGATGCAGGTATGCTGGCTTATTATACATTTCATTTAACGTATTCATCACCTTCAAATTTAGCGTTTGCAGCCTTGGGGGATCGCGATATTTACCCATGGAAACACCGCATAAACTTACTCGCACTTGAGGGACAAATTTACGAAAGCGATGCGCAAAATGCAGAGCTTGCTCAAGCCGGTAAAATTGATTTTGCGTTTGTGTTAAGTGCATTAGCACCACTAATAGTCATTTTGCTGTTCCATGATTTATTTGCCAGCGAACGTACGAGTGGTCGTTACGATTTATTAGTCACCACAGTGCGCTCTTATTTTGCTTTATGGGGTGCACGTATAGCAGTGAGATTTATTTTATTACTCGCGTGTTTAATGCTGCCATTTTTTGCTGGTGCTTACGTTGCAGGTAGTTCCATTTATGATGTTTTTTTAATAGCAGTTATGTGCGTTGCCTATTTAGTTTTTTGGACTGCACTGAGTATTTTAATGGGTAAGCAAGCAAACAGCGCACCGCGTGTAGCCTCCGCTTTAATGGGTATATGGGTGTTAGTTGCTTTTATTATTCCTATTTTAGGTGATTTAGCCATTAACAAAACTGTGCACTCACCTAAAGGTGGCGAAATTGTATTTACCCAGCGCGAAGCAGTTAATGATGCATGGGACCTACCAAAACAGACCACAATGGACGCTTTTGTAGCTAATCACCCCGAATGGAAAGATAACGTTGATATGCAAAGTGAGTTTGAATGGAAATGGTATTACGCCTTTCAACAAGTAGGGGATGAAAAAGCGGCTGCTCTGTCGCATGCGTACCGTGATGCTGCGCGCAAAAAGTATCAGTTAGCAGGCGTTGTATCGTGGTTTTCACCTCCATTATTGCTACAACGCAGCTTAACGCGAAAAGCAAAAACAGATGCAATAGCGGCATCGAGATACGAGTACCAAATACGAGGGTTTCATAAATGCCTGAGAGAGTTTTACTATCCTTGGTTATTTATTAAAGGTGATATGACTAAAGCCGCGCTTAACAACATGCCAAGCTTTAGTAAAACAATACTTAATGAAAAGGATAAGCCTGAGGTTATAGGCGTTCAGTTAAAAGAAAATTTATCAGTTAACTAACTAGCAAGGTTTATAATGAATACTAATAAAAAAGGGCTGAAACTTACTTATTTAAGTACATGTTTAGTGAGTTTATTTAGCAGTCAGGGAATGGCAGCTGATAAAAGTGAGCAAATTGATAGCGCAAATGCTAGCGTTATTGAAAGGCTTGCCGTTACGGGGACTCGCCAAGCTTATCAAGGTAATTTTAGCCCTTTAGAAACCCCTCAGTCAGAGCTTAAAATAGATTTAGAGACACTCGAGGACGCAGGTGCTCTTAATTTAAATCAAGCGCTTGATTTGTCGGCGTCGGTTGCACGGCAAAATAACTTTGGTGGACTTTGGAATAGCTTTGCACTGCGAGGTTTTGTTGGCGATGAAAACTTACCAAGCAATTACCTCGTTAATGGATTTAACGCTGGGCGTGGTTTTGGTGGCTCGCGTGATTTATCGGGTATTGAATCGGTTGAGGTTTTAAAGGGTCCGCGTGCGGCTTTATTTGGCCGTGGCGAGCCTGGCGGTACCGTAAACTTAGTTACTAAACGCCCAACGTTTGATACACAAGGGGAGCTTAAGCTAAGTGTTGGCAGTTTTGATACTTACCGTGCAGACATAGATTATACAACGCCGGTATCTGACGATGTTGCAATTAGGCTAGTTGGTTTTTATGAGGATGCAAAAAGCTTTCGCGATACCATTGAAACAACTAAACAAGGGTTTAGCCCTTCAATAGCGTGGAATATTAACGATAATAGCCAGCTTATTTACGAACTTGAATATAGCGATCAAGAAGTGCCATTTGATCGAGGCGTATTAGCCATAGAGGGCGAGCTTGGTTTAATTCCAGAAAGTCGCTTTTTAGGCGAACCTGGTGATGACCCAATAGAGGCAGACGCACTAGGGCATCAATTAGAGTTTATTCATGATTTTAATGATAACTGGAGTGTATTACTGGGGGCAAATTATCGTGATACATCACTTGAAGGTTTTGCAACCGAAACCGGCTTTGATAGTGTAATAGACGGTGAGGTAAATCGCTTTAGACGTTACCGCGATTACGACGCGCAATACCAAGTATTTCGCGGTGAGTTAACTGGTCATATTAAACTAGGTGGTTTAAAGCACCGCTTGATTATGGGTATTGATTCAGATCGTTTTGAAAACGACCAAGTTGTATTGCGCGTACGGGGTGATCAATATATTAATGTGTTTAACCCTGCGTATGGTGCATACCCGTTGCCAACGCCCACCTCTAATACTGACCGCATAGAAATACAGAAGTCGCTTGGTGTATTTATTCAAGATCAAATAAGCATAACCGATAAGCTTGATATTCGCGTTGGTGCACGCTTTGATGATTACGAGCAAACGTTAAATAATCGCTTGTCTGATATAAAGTCTAAACAAAGTGAATCGCGTATTAGCCCACAGTTTGGCATTGTTTATGAAGTACATGATTCAATCTCTGTATATGCAGCGTACGGCGAAAACTTTAGACCTTTATCGGGTACTGACTCAAACGGTGATGGTTTTGAGCCAAATCAATCTACGTCAGCAGAGGTAGGGGTTAAGTTTACCCTAAACGACGGCGCACTCTTTGGTACTGTTGCTGTATTTAAGGTAGAGCAAGACAATATGCTGGTGGTTGACGACCCAACTGCTTTTACAAGTGCCGCCATTGGTGAAGCGCAAAGTAAAGGCGTTGAAATTGATATAAATGGCGAGCTTACTGAGGACTTAACCTTGTGGCTGTCGTATGCGTATGTTGATGCAACTATTCAAAACTCATTTTTTGATGCTAATTTTGGTTTTAATGTAGATGCGGGAAGTTCACTGTTAAATATTCCTGAGAATCAGGTTAGTTTACAGCTTGTTAAATCAACAGAGCTTTACGGTAAAGCTGCTAAATATGGCGGTGGCTTGGTTTATGTAGGTTCACGAAACGGCTTTTTTGGAACCGATTTTAAACTACCGAGCTACACAACCGCGCGCGCGTTTGTAGATGTTGATGTAACTAAATCATTTGGTTTACGCGCCGAGGTTGATAACTTATTTGATGAAACCTACTACACTAACTCATTTGCAGATATGTGGGTTCAACCTGGAACACCGCGTAGCGTACGCTTAACTGGCACTTTCAAGTTTTAAACGTTATTTACATTACGCTAAAACTTTACTCCCAATCAAACCGAACTGAGCTTATCTTAGCAAGCTTAGCTTAAAGTTCGGTTTTTTAATTTCCCTTTAATAAATCCCCTCAAAATGGTTTGTTTTTTAAATCTGTTTAGTCTTTTTTTACTGTCTGAAATAATAGTGCAGATATATTTTAAATTATATGGTTGATATTTAACATTAACGGAATCAAAATGTTCAGCATAAAAAGCTGTAATGATATTAGGGAATAATTAATGAGAACATTTGAACAGAAAAAATTTATGCAGGGACGTAAAAAAGTAGAGCTGCTCGATAATGGGAAAGTTAAAGTTACTCAATCTTCTATTAAAGGGATGAATGAAGAGGTTTTTAGTTTATTCGATCTTGATGAGGAGTCAGATAAGTACTTTCATAGACCTTTAATACTGTTAGGTCTATCTGCTTTTTTTTTAATTGGTGTTGTTCGCTTTTTTATCGAGTCGGCAATAAATTTAGATCCCAAGTCACTCAACGCAGGTTTGATTTTTTTAGTACCAGCATTAATATGCATTCAACAGTATTTTTATAAAATAACAGACGTGGTTGTATATCGCTTTCGAAATAATGGCAATCCGGCTCTGACTCTTTGGAACAATAAGCCTAATAGTAAAGAGTTGAGTGAGTTTCAAAGTATGTTATCTACAGAAATAAAAAGCCTTAAAATAAGACCAGAACTCGACAACTCAAAAAAATTAGAAATATATAAAGAAAGCTTAGAATTTTTACTCGATCAAGGCGTAATTACTCAAAGCGAAGCCGAAGTTATTTACGATAGAAATAAAGATAGGCTGTTAAATAATGAAAAAGCTAAATTATTTTCTATATAAACCAGTGCATAAAATACACTGCTTATTTACACAGTGATTTTGTTTTGTTTAAAGTTGTGATTTAGTAAAGTCTAGTTTTTGTTTACGGTTGCGTTTATATGGGTACACTTAAGCTTATTAAAATAGTTACTTTTTTGTTTCACCGTTATCAAGGATGGTTATGCACAGCACGAAAGAATGTATTATGTGTTTTAGCGCTATAGATGCACGTGCTAAAAAATGTCCGCAATGTACTTCGTTACAAGCAAAATATTCTAATTTAGAAAACAACCCAGTGTTAATTGGTGCGTTAGCTTTATGTATTGTTGGGGTTTTTGGCTTTATATTCTATCAAAATATTTTTGTTACAGCGCAAGAAAATAAAGCAATGAAAAACCTAAACGCCAAAGTAACTTAAATTAGTAGTAAAAACGAAAACGATGGGCTTTATGTAGTATGCATGGGGCAAATAGAAAATGACTCTGATTTTTCGTTTAAACAAGTAAAGTTTCAGGTAGATTTTGTAACTGATCAAAATGTATTAGTTGATACGTTATCTGTAACAGATGACGATTTAAATATTTTACCAAATACTTTAACTAACTTTAGAGTAAGAGGAATAGCTCAAAAAGAAACAACTAGTTATAACAAGTGCGAAGTAACAATAACGGATGCTTGGGCTTATAACTAACGAGTAAAAAATAAAAAATTCTATTTACCTGCCTAATAAAAACAAAAGAAGAAGGATAACGTACCTTGGTTAAGTATATTTTAATTTTAGTAATTGCATTTGGTGCTTATAAATATTTTACGGCGGAAACATCATTATTAAGCTCATCATCCCAAGAGCTCGTTTTTGAAGATTATAACTTTAAAGCTACTTTTTTAAGCAAACCAGAAATATCATCGAAGATAAATGACATAACCGGTTATGGTAAATTTAAAGTTACTACTTTTAGAGCTAAAGATGAGGACACTTCTTGCGTTGTTTCAATATCGGAGTATTTGGGCGAGGGTGTACCTAAAGGCACGTTAGAAGACGGTATTCGTCCTGGCAGGCAGGGGTTACTTAGACGTTTTAGTGGGGTTATGAATAGCGAAAACTACATTGAGCACGATGGTGTTAATGGTTACGAAATGAATATAACAAGTAAAGAGGGTAAATCAGTTAAAAACCGTATGTTTATGTATAAGCAGGGTGTTTATAACTTATTGTGCGTTGGATTAAATACACAAAGTGATGAATTTTTGTCATCCGTTAGTTTTATTTAGTTAACGCTGGCACCGAACTTCTATATTTATTAGTTATTAGGGCCTGTTGACTTTTCAGGATTAAAATTTGTTCAATCTAGGGGCTATTTAATCGCGGCGTAAGGTTTGTAACCTATGGGCTCGATAACTGCTCCTGCGTTATTCTACTGCTTACATCCATGTAGGTAACAAAGTGTAAATTGCCCCTGGACAGAACCCTTCGGGAAGCGCATGTTTGGAATTTATGCTACGTTATCGCCTATTTATGGGGAATAACCACACTACATAGGCTCTGCCTTGCCTAAACACCAAGCACACTGCTGTAAATTTAACCTCGAAAGATAAATAGGTCCTAATCTTAATGATTTTTCCATTTGCTAAATAATTATTGGTTTGAACACAACAAGTGGTCTGTTAAATATGAGTAACAAAAAATTTAGCTTACTTGATGAATTGCTAGGTTTTGCTTATTAGGTATGTGTTTTATGGGGGCTATTTTTTATAGCTAATAATGTTTATGGTGCAATACTGTTGGCATTTTCATTACTTGTTTATATTTGTATTACACCTGTTGTGTATATTTTAATTATAAAAAAATTAAATAAAAAGCTTCTTAATAAAAAAGCATAACGAATAAATCATGAAAATTTCAAGATGAGGTTTTTTTAGTAAGTATTTAAAAAATTATATAGTTTGTTATGGTGTCTATTTACTAAATAAATTTTATTGCTACCTCATTTCTACACTATGGTTATTATTTTATGGATTACTAATAATGTTTATTGAACCTTCTCGGTTTCCTTTTGTTTCTGAACTTGAGGTAAATTGGGAGAAAATTCGTGACGAATTTCGCTCACTTTCGAATGATGTGTTTGATCCTTGGATTCAGCAACAAATGCATGGATATGGCTGGAGTGTTTTTGGTTTACATGCGCTTGGTATCCCTATTGAGAGTGCATGTAAAAAATGTCCCGAAACCGCTAGGTTAATTCAAAGTATTGATGGGGTTTCCCTTGCTGGTTTTTCACTTTTGGCGCCACAGACCCATATAGAGCCACATGTAGGGTGGGCTGAAAGTGTATATCGACTTCATCTTGGCTTAGTTGTACCAAGCGAATGTAAATTAAGAGTTGGAAGTGAAACTCGTTACTGGGAAGAAGGTAAATGTTTGATCTTTGATGATACGGTTGAACATGAAGCATGGAATGGTTCTGATCAGTTTAGAGGGACACTTATGCTCGATTTTTTAAGACCAGGTATTACAGACTTTAGTACGGATATGCTACCTGAAGAGGTCAGGTTGTATGCAGAGAGGTTAATAAATAGATGTGAACCTTGAGAGATTAATGTCTGTTTTATAGATCACATTATTTTTATCTATATAAGCGCAGTTATTAAAACTGCGCTTATTAACTAAAATTACTCTTTTGGCATTAATACTGCGTCTATAACATGAATCACGCCGTTACTTGCTTTAACATCGATCATTGACACGCCAGCATTGTTTATCATTACTCTGCCACCCGCTGTAGAAACTGTTAACTTTTGACCCTGACTAGTTTCAAAACTAGTCGCTTTAACAATGTCATTTCCTGTTAGTTTACTTTTAACTATGTGATAGCTAAGTATTGCTGTTAATTTACTTTTATTTTCAGGTTTTAGAAGGGCTTCAAGTGTTCCTTCCGGTAAATTTGCGAATGCTTTATCTGTTGGTGCAAACACGGTGAAAGGGCCCTCACTTTTCAACGTATCAACTAGATTAGCAGCCTTTAGAGCTTCGCCAAAAGTATTAAGCGAACCATTTTCTAATGCAATATCTACAATGTCTTTTTTAACGCTATCATCTGCAAAAACTACAGAAGTAAATCCTAAACTTGCTACAACGATTGATAAAGTTACTACTACTTTTTTAAACATTGATTATCCTTAATAAATAATATTGATTGGTTTTATGTCAATTTAATATTGGGAACGACAGAGGAGTCCAAATAAAAGTTATATAGACTAGTGAGCTATTAAGCCGTTTTTATCGTATCAAATAGCCTATTTGTTAGTCTAAATTATTACTACACTTTCAATTATATGGGCTCTGCACGTTATTAGGCAAGCGTTAGTTATTAAAGGTTGTAGTGATAATAATATTGAATCATTATTTTTTATAAAGTTGTATCAATTGTAAGAGCATGTTTAATTTTTAAAATACTTCTTCGTGTTTAGTTCACAAAGTTAATGTTATGTTCAAGATAGATCTAATTAAAAAATTAGGTCTAGACAGTATCACTCACATAACTATATTTAAATTGCTCAGGTGCATATTAAACGATTAGTATGTGCGACTATTTTTTATCTGCCCGTCAATTAAGTTTAGGTTTAAATTAATGAACAATAATTTATTAGTTTTTATTTTTGTATCTGCCTTCTGTGTTGTGTTTACTGCTACCGCACAATCATCAATAAATGAAAACTCTCAAGAACTTGAAGTGGGTGTAGGTGGAAATATAATTCTCGATGAAGCAAGCCAAACCTATGTAAAAGAGGGGGCTGATTTACACTTACACCCATTGTGGGAAAGTCGTTATATAAGCGAAGGACGTGATAATTTATCTGGAAATGGGATTGTTTCTGTAGCATCGGAGTTTAATTATAACAATATAGCTTTTATACCTTGGGCTGCCAGTGGTATTAATTCTGATTATTCAGAGCTAAATTTAAACATAATTTATGCTACGCAATTATTTGATACATTTGAAGTATTTGCGGGCTATAACTATATTTTGTCTCATGAGGCGAGTAGTAACGCACACGATAACGAAATTAGTTTAGATTTTTTGTATTTTTATGATGATAAATTTCAGCTAATAAGCAGTGTATATTATTCATTTGATGCTAAAGGGGCATTTTTAGAACTCGCTGTTAAAAAAGATTATCGCTTAAACGATACTCTTGTATTAGACATTCAAACGGGGCTTGGCTTTAATGCCGATTATGTATCTGATGGTCATAATGGGTTTAATAATGTTCAATTTAAGGCGGGGTTATCTTATCAAGTTCTTGACCAACTAGAGCTCTATACCTATACAAGTTATAGTTTAGCGGTTAATAAAGATGAGAGCCGTTATGCAGGGGATGAAACTTTGCGTAACTTTTTTTGGGGTGGTGTAGGTTTTAGTTACCAATACAGAAAAAACTAAGCATACCTATTATTTAAAAACCTATAGATTACGGTACAACATAACCAGGCTTATACCATTTTTTATATAAGCCCTTGAATAAGTTATATTCTACCGTTTTATTTCTCGCCTACTTAATATGTATTTTTCATTATGTATTATGAGTGTGTTTGTGCTCACCTACCTCTTGTATGGAGTTATCTTTCTCCTTATCTACCTTTTTAATTGGCTGGTTTCTTACGCACATTAAATCATCTGCCATGTACTGACAGCTACCTATGTATAGATTGTTGTGACCGTCTTGGTATTGACATGATTGCGACTTTTGTTTTTCGCCGCATGCTTGTATGGCAACTTTGTTGAGTGGTCCAGAATGTGCACTAACGTATCCTGTTACTAGCAATAAAGTGCTCACAGTAAGTAAATAATAATATTTTATTTGTTTATGTATCATTATTGGGTGCCTTCGTTTTTAGGAGGGGCGCTATGGCCCGAAGGAGGTCCACCATCTTTAGGGCCATCTTTAGCCCCATCAGGCGGTCCGCCAGCTTCTTTTATTGACTCTCCATGAAGGCAACCAATAAACATATTTTCGCTTGGGCTTGCTGCATGATAATGATAACCGCGAGTTGTATCTGTAGTACCTCGGCATTCATCAAGAGACTCTTCTTTACCTAGTGCATCTCTCATTGCATAAATCCCATAGCCATCAATAGCGTAGCCTATTAATCCGGCATGCCCGTCTTCGCTTGTTGGTGTATCGGTACATCCTGTTGTAGAGTGATAATGATACCCCTGATGTAAATTAATATGCCCGCCGCAGTCATCAAAAGCTGCAATAGTGTAGCTTTCTAAAATTGCATTTATTGGTGCAGGACCCGAAAGTTCGGTGCCATCAAGTGCAATACCTACTGTACGTAGCCTACCTGTTTGAGATGCCGGTATAGGGCTCAGAGGAATAAGATAAGTTAAAGAAAAGTCTTCATCAAGATAGGCAAGTTCGCACTCTATACAGTTTTGTTTGTATTGCTCTTCAACATCAGGGCGGGCTGCACCAGAGCATGACTCTTTTGATGCTGTATAACGGATCTTATTTGTTTTAGCATCATAAAGTATCCATTTTTCATCACCATAATACTCATCTAACTTCAAGATGAAGTCGCCTGTTAAATCGACTAAATCGCCAGTTCCTTCTTTACTAAACCATCTTCCCGAAACATCGGCGCCATCGGTAGTTGTTCTTGGGCAAAAAGGACCTGGTTCACGACCCGCAGGGGCACCTGTAGTTGTAAATTTATAGCACTTAGTTGCAGTGCCTTGCATTGTTGTACAGTCTACAATTTCAGGTTTTTTACTAAATGAACCTTTAGTAAACATAGCAATATTAAGACCTGCTATAGGCTGAGTGACGTTTTTATTTGATTCTTTAGAGGGATCAGTACAGCCTAGAAGTATAAGTGTACTAAAGCTTAATAAACCGAGTTGGAAGCCCGCATTCTTCAGTCTCATAAATTATGTCCTCTTTTATAATATAAGATAATAGTAGAGCATAAATGTGTAAAAACTATGAAAATACAAATAACAAACAGATTTCATTTGGCTTTTTAATATTCGAAAGACCCGTTTAAACCGGTTTATATTGATACTTAACTAGAGCTTTGTTCTATTAACAGAGTAATGACTTAGTTGCTGCTAGAGGAGCGTGTTTTAATTTTAAAGGTAACACGCCCGAATATAAGTTTAATAAAGTATGTGCACTGTATTTGTATACAGTAGTTATTTGTTTGGTACTATTTAGGTGACTTTAAAAAAGTAAGCTTAGGCTGAGTCGTGCCGTTCTTGGTTCAATTGGATGAAAGTGATTGTCTTCAACACCCTCAGTAGGCTCTCCTTGTAAACGCGATGCATAGTAATAATCAATGTCGTGATCGTTACTATTAAATAAATTGAGAAGCTCAAAATTAACTTTCCAATGTGTTTGTTTATAGCTAAGCATTGAATTTACAACCGTAAGTGGGTTTGAGCGTTCTGTACCATCGTCAGTAAGTGTACGTTTACCAATATAGCGTAACCTAAGTGATGACTGCCACTGCTCATTAATATGCCAATTTACGCCACTGCTTGCCACAACGGGAACAGCTCCTTCGATATAGTCATTTGTATCGTTAATATCTAACCTTGAATGAGTTAACGATAGTTCTCCATCAATACTAATACGATCGTTTATCCAGTAATACGCGCTACCTCTAATCCATAACGTGTTGAAGCATCGCTTGCCTCTGTGTTACCCGCATCACCTATAAAAAGTAACTCAGAGTCGAGTGTAAGCCACCATAAAGCGGTCGATACATTAAAATTTTGTTGGTCAAAAAAACGTATGCCTATTTCTGCACCTTCGCTTTTTACAAGCAAATCTACTTTTTCGGTTTCGGTTAGGCTAACAGGGTCGATGTTTATAGTTGCTCCACGCGCATCATTTGAATGAAAAGATTGTCCCCAGTTTGCATAAGCTGCGAACGAGTCGTTAATTAAGTAGTTAAGACTGCCTTTAAAGCTAACCAAATCATCGCTTGCTGATCCCGAATTTGAACTATTGTTACTGTTTACATTTACATCAAAGTAATAGTATCTAATGCCTACGGTTGCTTCTAATTGCGGGTTTAAAGTTAGCTTTGATTGCCAGTAACTCGAATAGCTTGTTTCGTTAACAGAGTCTTGTCTGACAGTGCTTAAATAATTTTTAGCTACGGTGTTATACAAGCCTACATTATCAATATTATCGTTACGTAGCTCTAAACCAACGGTGTGTTGAATAGGAATTGCAAATGAGAAGCTGTCAAACTGATAACTGAGTGAACCACCTGATATTACCCTGCTATCTTGTTGGTTAAACTGATCGCCGTTAACCGGATCATTTAAAAAATACGAAAAATTTGAATACAGGTTTAAGTCATAATTAATAATATAGGCATTTGCTTTTACATGTTTACCTTGCCAATTAGTCGATAAACTATATCGGCTTGAGCTACCGCCAAGCGTTGTATCTAATGAACCAAGCTCAGATATTAAGCCTTGGTTTATGGCGCGTTGTGGAATTTGATCTGCAGAGTTCCATGTGTTGTCGTATGCCATTGCTGTAATAGATAAATCGCCAGAAAACACGTTTGTAACATAGCGAAGGAGGGCATTTTTTTTATTTACATTTTCGTCAATGTTATCCCAAGGTCCTGCGTATCCTTGCCATTCAGCGCCAGCAATAAGTTTGCCTGATTCAAGATCAGTTGATCCAAGTACCACACCTCGTCTGTAATTGTCCTCACCAAAACTTAGCTCTACTTGTTGATGTTTTAAATTATCAGCAATAAAAAAGTTAGCACTACCCGCAGCAGAAAAATCACCTTGGCTCGCATCGTAAGCCCCTTTTTGATAGCTAATGCTTGATATTGTTTCGGGAATTATAAAATTAAGATCGGTATAACCTTGACCGTGCCCGTGACTTCGCATGTTGATAGGCATTCCATCAATGCTGGTGGCAAAATCAGTGCCGTGGTCTAAATTAAAACCACGGATAAAATACTGATTAGCTTTGCCTGAGCCACTATGTTGAGTAACAGCCATTCCTGGTATCAGCTCAAGCATTTCTGAACTTCTTAGCATTGGGCGCTCTTCAATTTCGCCCTGACCTATAATCCCGCTGGAGGCACTAATAGATTCTCCTATTAAACCATCTCTATGCCCGTACACAGTTAATTTTTCTATATTGGCTTGAGCATAGCCACTGTATAAAACCCCGGCGGTAATTATTGCTAATGTTCTCATTGTTATATCCCTAATTTATATGCTTATTAATAAATACGCATTAGAGATTGAGTTGGATGCAACATGTGTTGTTTATTTGTAATAGTTACGTAATCAATTACTCACGGTAATTATTACATCAAGCTATTGTAATCTCATTATATAAAACTAATAATTAACTCGATTTTGTTTTTATTAATTTGAGTATTTGCATTGAAAGCCAAAGAAATCCGCAATTTTTACATCAACGAAGAGCAATCTGTTTATTTGCTATCGCATCATGATGCTAAAAAACACCGTCAATGGCTTAACATTTGTATTAAGCAGTTAACAGTGTTGGGTTATAAAAACGTTGAAATGATTGGCTCGGGTGCTTTTGGTTTTGTGTTTGCAGGGGATGACGATAACGGTTTACCTTGGGTGTTTAAATTTTCCCGCATAACGCTTGCCCAAAGTGTACGTGACCGCCTTGAAGATGAAGCGTATATGCTTTCGCAAATTAATAACCCGCTAGTACCTACTTTTTATGCATTTGAACGCGTTAAAAAGCAAGGGATTTTAATGATGGCACGTGCCATTGGCGAAGACCTTGAAAAAGTATCACTTAAAACCGGACGCTTTAGCGCGGCGCAAATAATGTCGCTAGCAGTCAGGTTACGCAACGTACTAATTGATTTACGCCATCATAAAAATGGCATTAGCCAGCAACCTATAGTGCATGGTGATATAAAGCCTTCAAACTTAGTATGGGATGCAAACACTGATGCGCTCTCGTTAGTGGATTGGGGCAGCTCTGTGTATGCACAACTAGATAGCGATGGAAACCCAGTTGCTAGTAACTTTATGGATTTAATGTCGGGTGATTTAAGTACTACCAATGCCCGTATGGGGGATGTGTACTTTATTGGCGAAGCGCAAATGTCGGGAGAGCAATCATCACCGCGTTTTGACGAACAAGGCGTAGCCGCTACGTTGTATGCGTTAGCGTCGGCGCAGTCGTGTCGGTTTGGCGCACAAGCAATTCCTGCAAGCAGCTTAGGTTTACCAAAGGAGCTGGCGAAAGTAATTGATGGCATGCTTTCTAAGAGTAAGGCTATACGTGATGGTGCTGGTGATTACTTTATGCGAAACATTACGACTATGGCTAAAGTATATTTACCTGAGTTTGATAAAAAACAACAAAAAGCAGATATCCCTTTTTGGTATGGCAAGGCCGAGCAACCCGATACTGTTGTGTACAGTTCAAGAAAACAGTTTTTACGCCAAGCCGATCATAAACAACAACTACTAGATGTTAACGATGCGCAACTTGATCGTTATTATAAAGAGTTTTTGTTTGATACAGGCGATAACGAAAAAGCATTTTTAGCATCTATTAGCCGATTAGCAAAGTATCCTGTAGTAGGCGGGCTTAGCTTTCATTGGAGAGATGAGTCGTTATTTGTTGAATCGTCTTTAATTATGCATGACGAATCATTGGGTGATGCGTTTAGTGATGCGATTAATAATACGGTTATGCTTGCCCAAGCTATTAATCAAAAAGGTTTATTTAAGTGTTGTTTATTTGATGCGCGTAAAACTATTCAGCTAGAGCGAGATGGTACGGGCGCGTTTAAGTTTGAAAGCTTACCAGAGCTTGAGTATGAAATAGTAAGTATGAAAACAAACGAAATAACCCGACCTCATTCATACTTTGAAGACGGCAAAGACCCTGATGAACAACTACAGCTCCCTAAAAAAGTAATCAAGTGCGTATTTGAGCTTAACCAAATTCACCATACAGGGTGTATTATTTTTGAAGCCCTGCCGGACAGAATGAAAATTCACCATTACTATCGATTACTTGATTCGACCAAAGAAGTTGAGTTTAAACGTTTGCTTAATAAACTTATGCAATACGCGGTAAATATTACTGATGTTGGTGTTGCGGGCTTTATGAAGCTCCCCTATAAAAACACACGTGAGTTTAGTTTATGTGAGCAGCAAGAAGAGCATTACTTTCCTAAAAATCCTAAGCTTGTTTCTTTATAAAAAGAGTACTGGTACAAAAAGTAAAAAGGGTAAAGATAAAAAAGAGCACAAGCAGGTATGGCTTGTACTCTTTGCTACTTAATTATTCGGTTAGGGTTTAGTGCTTAAAATACCTTACTCAACGGCGACGTTGGTGTTAGGTCAAATTGATGAGTAAGTTTTTGCTTTTTATTTGTAGCCGTAATTTGATAGCGCTGCTTATGTTTGTCATTACTAAATAACTTAACGTTAAAATTAACCTTAGTTAGTTTAGTTGGCATAGAGTAACGCCCTGTAATTGTTATTTGATCTATATTGGTGTTTTTATGTTTATGCGACGCTTCTGGGTTTAGCAAAAGTCCGTCAATAGTAAATTTATACTGATGATCTGCTAAATAAACGTTCTTTTTAACTCGCTTACTTATTTGTTTTTTGTGAGCATTAAACTCTTCTATCGATACTTTCCCATCCTTATTTTCATCAACTCCTTTAAAAGCCGACATAGGGATTGAAAGCACAATAAACACGTTATTATCTACAAAGTTTAATGTTCCGTGATCTGCAACCATTAAATGCGCGTTTGCTAAGTTTGGTGTGCTCAATAAACCTAACGCAACCATACTTAATAGACATTTTTTTATGCAATGCATAACTTACTCCTAACTAAACTTCGCCTTTAACGCAGCGTTGAAAAAACGGGTAAGTGTCAGTTGCGTAATAGTGGTATATTCCGCTAGGAAACTCAGGTGTTACGCCAACACGGCCATTACATTCGTCTAAATCACCAGAGCCTGCTACGTATTCCCAATCTTGTGCAAATGTACCTAATGGGTATATATCAGTAGAAGGGCGGTTTGCGCTTACAGTTGTTACGTGCTGGTAGCTTGCGGTCATTGCGGTTAAGGCTGAAGTTGCGTCACTCGAGTCTGAATAGCCATAGCGTGCATAAATAGGAAAGCCGTCTGCTGCCCAGCCTATTAAAGTCATAGTTGCACTACCACCACCTTGCAGTGCTACAAAGCCTTCTGGCATACCATGGTAATGATATGTGCCATCGGGTTGTACGTGTGCATTGTTGTCATCTGTTCCAAAACTAAACGTGTCTTGGCTTAGGGCTTCTATATTCCAGTTGCCGCTATTGTCGCCCAAATCGCAATCGGTGCCTGAATCATCGCAACTTCCGCCTGTGCCTGCGTCTATTTTAATACCGTTAAGTACAACGCCTATCATTCCACGAGGACCACCAAGCATAGTTGCTTGTGTTGTTTCTATAGGCTCAAGTGTGTAGCTTTCATTTACTGATTGCTCAGAAATAGTATTTGGGTTGTCGGCATTAGGAAAGGTGCCTACTTCGTGATCGGGTATGCCATTAGCTACTAAGTCGCGTGTAGTTCCTGTGCATGACCAATCTGCAGCGCTGGTGGCTTGTACTGATTCAGAATCGTTATATTCGCTGTAGCTATATTCACAAAGTACACCTTGGGTTGAACTACTGGTACCTGTGCCGTTATCTGTGGTGGTTTGTGATGAATCATCCGTGGTTGCTGAGCTATCAGCTAAGGTTTCGTTATCACCACCACATGCAACTAACGATGAAACAATTAAAGCAAGGGAAGTGAGCTTTAAACCATTTACTATGTTGCGTTTTTTATTTATTAGCGCGTGTTGTTTCATTGCAGTACACCTGATCAATTAAGTTACATATACAATAATCAGCAATTGTGCAAATAGTGTGTAAACAATGATGACAAACTAGCAATTATGTTAACAGACGTATTGTAAAGTACGACATTTTAGCAGTACGGGCATTAAGGTTTATTAAATTGTGTTTTATTGTAAAATTAAAAAAAGTTAAACTAATGCCAAAATAGCTAATATAAAAGGCTACCTTAATGGCTAAAATAAAACCTGTAGTGACGTTACAAAGCCACGGTATTTACTCCAAGTGGGATAGCGAAAGTAAAGCATTGCCACAAATAGAGCAATTTACAACAAATGTAATAGCTGAGGTAGATATTGAGTTTGGCTTAATCGTAAATATTAAAAAAGGTAAAGGCGAAAAGCTTCATTATTGTATTTACCATCCAGATATTCCCGACAGTAGCGGTGATGTAATGGACCCTTTTGAAGGCGATGTATACGTTAAAAACAGTGATTGGAACTTTTATTTAGGCGATACGCTTTGGCTGCCAATAGAAAATAAATTGGGTGATTGGCGTATGACGATTGAGCTTAATGGAAAAATCATTGCTGATAAAACTTTTAATGTGGCATTAGAGGCAGAGCGCACTGAAACAGACTTTTGGAAAAATCGAGGATATTAATTGTTATTTATTGGCTATGTAACGCGGATATAATTGAAGTTAATGAGAAGATAGTCGAAGAGCTATTAACAAACAGCTCTTCAATCTTAAACTAGTATATTTTTAGTTACCCCAAGGGTTACTAGAATTAGAACGCTGTTTACGATCGCGTGCACGTTGTTTAGATTCTTTTTTCTCTACAATACGCTTAGCATCAACAAAACTAAGTTCACACGGCTCACCTGGTTTATGATCAGCTGGGATCACACGATCTCGTGGCGGTAATTCGTATTGAACATCATCAGGCTTAGGTAAGTTTTTAAGACGATAAAGGTAAAAGTTATCTACTTTTTCTTGTGCCCATTGTGTTTTACGTAAAAATTTAACCGCAGACTTAACATCAGGATTATTTTTAAAGCAGTTAAGTTGTAAATAAGCGTGTAGGAGTTCCCACCCGTATTGTTCAACCAGCTCTTCAACCACTTGTTCTAATTTTACGCCTTGCAGTGGATTATTACTGAAAAGTTCTTGGTTGCTCATAGGTGTTGCCTCGTTATTAAAATACAAATTGCATTATAAATTTAATAACGGGGCTTTAACAGAGTAAATAGCTTAACTTTGGCAATTAACTACAACACGACCACGAATTTTACCTTCCATAAGTCGCTCTGCGTTATCAATTACGTGTTCGAGTGATATTTCTGTAGAAATTTTATCTAAATAATCGGCGCTTACTAATTTAGCTAAACGATCCCATGCTTCAATTCTGTCGGCTTTAGGGCGCATTACGCTATCAATTCCTATAAGTGATACGCCACGAAGTATAAAGGGTGCTACAGATGCTGGTAAATCCATACCTTGTGCAAGTCCGCAGGCGGTTACTACACCACCATATTTTAATGATGCACAAATATTGGCAAGTGTATGGCTGCCTACCGAATCTATTGCCGCTGCAAAACGCTCTTTTTGCAAAGGCTTACCAGGGTTTGAAAGCTCGTTTCTGTCAATTACCTGTTTAGCGCCTAATTCTTTTAAATACTCACTTTGATCTAATCGACCCGTTGCTGCTGTTACGTTATAACCAAGCTGGTTTAATAAATAAATAGCAAAGCTGCCTACGCCACCATTGGCACCTGTTACCAGTATTTCGCCAGACTTAGGGGTAACCCCTTGTTTTTGAAGCGCGATAACACTTAGCATGGCAGTGTAACCCGCTGTACCTATCTGCATAGCTTGTTTTGGTAAAATACCAGTAGGTAAGGGGATTAGCCAATCGCTATTAAGTGCTGCTTTTTGAGCAAGCCCGCCCCAATGTTTTTCGCCTACACCAAAGCCATTTAATATTACGTTATCGCCATTTTTAAATTCATCGCTGGTGGAATTTGTAACAGTACCCACTAAATCAATACCTGGCACCATAGGAAAACTACGTACAACGGGGCCTTTACCCGTAATTGCTAAACCATCTTTATAGTTAAGTGTGCTGTATAGCACGTCGATAGAAACATTTTCGTTTGGTAAATCACTATTTTCGATAGTTGATAATGAAGCGCTGTAGTTATTATCTTCTTTATTAATAACAATGGCTTTAATTGGGTTACTCATGGGATATCCTTTTAGACCGATCGTCTTTTAATTGGTAAATAAAAACGCATTAGGTTAATAATGCGCGTAAAAACATTTCTGTATACAAAGTAAGTGGGGTATTTGATTTTGTGAGCTTGGCGCGCATAACAGCACCTTCCCAACCAATCCAAAAGTACTCACTCATTAATTGCGTGTTTACATGGCTTGCAATAGTGCCTTGTTGCTTAGCCTGGTTTAAGCAAACCTCTACATGGTTTTGCCATGCGGTGTAGCTTTGCATTAATCTGGTTTTAAACTCTTCACTTAAATGGTTAAGCTCTTGATTTAAGTTACCGACTAAACAGCCTCGTTTGTAATCGTATTTTTTCATCCCTTTAATTGCGCTTTGGGTAAAGTTAACAATTCGCTCAAGTGGGGGAATATCTTCTTGCTGTAGGTAATGGGTAAGCTTGGCAATAAAATAACTGTCGTATGCATCAACTAATGCAATGCCGTAGGCTTCTTTACTTTTAAAGTAATGATAAAAAGAGCCTTTAGGTACAGCTGCTTTTTTTAAAATTGTATCGAGCCCTGTGGCGCTAAAGCCAAATTCGGTTAGGGTTTCTAGGCCCGTGCGAATAAGTAACGCTTTTGTATCGGCGTTTTCTCTGGCTATTTTAGGTGGGCGACCACGGCGTGTTGGTGTTGATGTATTTTTGTTCATGCAGTCATATTAGACCGATCGACTTTAAATAATCAAGTATAAATTTAAATTGTTTAAAAATAGTTCATATTTATGGCGGGCTACTAATTTAAGATTAATGAAATAAAAGTGTCACGATTACATTTTTGTTTGGAACTTAGTCAATATTAGTCGGTCACAATTAAAGCACATAAGTGCTTTTTAGCGATTATTAAATCGCCAATTTGTTTTTACGAATCGGTCAAATTAAATGTTGTATGACCACTTACTTTTTTAAATGTTAATTCATTTTTGCATCAGCAGCTTAGTTAAAGTCAAACAATTTAATTGCTTTTACAATTTGAATTTTACATTTTTATTAACTATTCATTAAATGTAGATTTCACTAATGCTACACAATATATAAATAAAAAGGTGAGGATATTACCGATGAAGAGACAGAAAAGAGATCGTTTAGAAAGAGCTCATTCTCAAGGTTTTAAAGCAGGTTTAGCAGGTCGCTCAAAAGAGCTATGCCCTTATCAACAAGTAGATCCAAAATCAGAGTGGTTAGGAGGTTGGCGTGAGGCGATTGAAAATCGCAACATGTACAAAACCTAAAATCAATAATCGAATTTAAGCAAAAAGGCCTCCACGTTGGAGGCCTTTTTGTTTGTGCATTAACTTTTAAACCAAACCCTAAACAGAATTTAGTTTAAGTAATTAAAACGCGCTAGTGTCTTGAAATAAGCCCACTTTTAAATCTTTTGCTTCGTAGATTACTCGGCCATCAACTTCTACAGTGCCATCGGCAACGCCCATAAACAATTTACGTTTAATTAAACGTTTCATTACAAGGCGGTAAGTTACTTTTTTATTAGTCGGTAAAATTTGACCAGTAAATTTAACTTCACCCACACCTAGCGCACGACCAAGACCAGGACCACCAGACCAACCTAAGTAAAAGCCAACTAGTTGCCACATAGCATCTAATCCTAAACAACCTGGCATTACTGGGTCGCCTTTAAAATGGCAATCGAAAAACCACAGGCTAGGGTCAATATCAAGCTCAGCAACAATTTCGCCTTTACCATGAATTCCGCCATCAGCAGTAATAGAGGTAATACGATCCATCATTAACATGTTGTCACTTGGTAAACGGCAGTTGCCTTCACCAAACATTTCACCTTGACCGCAAAGGATCAAATCTTCTTTTGTATAGCTATTTTTAGGTTCCATAACACTTATCTTCGCTTAGAAATTGCCAAGTACTTTAGCGTACACTTGTACGCTAAACAACTCGGAGCAGTTAAAAAATCAAAATATTGCACATTAAATAACCAATCAAGCAGTGTGACTGGTTTTTGCACTATAAAACCGCGCAATTACAATTAAAAATCATTATAATTAGTGCTGTCTTATAACCAGTCTAAAGGAAGTTTATGATCCTTTTTGTTAACTCACTAACTGTGATTGATTTTTCTTACTTATGTAACAAACGCGGCGCCGTTGGCGAGAGCTGGATTGTTGATTTAACTTTGCACGGAAAACTTAACGAAGAGTCTATGGTTTTAGACTTTGGTTTAGTTAAAAAGCAAATTAAAGGCATTATAGATGAGTGTATTGATCACCGTTTAGCAATTCCTACAGGTCTAAATGGCGTTGTATCTGAATTTGACGAGCATAAAACACTCGATTGTACATTTGGTGAAAACAACCACTTAGCTATGAGTGCTCCTCATCAAGCTTATTGCATGATTAACGCAGACGAAGTAACTGTTGAATCGGTTACTGAATTTTTAATTGCGACTATTCTACCGAAGCTACCAGATAACATTGAAAAAATAGAGCTGTCTCTTAAGCCTGAACACAGCCAAAGTTTTTATTATCATTACAGCCATGGCCTTAAAAAGCATGACGGTAATTGCCAGCGCATTATTCATGGGCATCGTTCTCAAATTGGTATTAGCCTAGATGGCATTACTATGCCGCGCTTGCAAAAAGAATGGTCTCAAAAGTGGGAAGATATTTACTTAGCCACAAGTGAAGATCAAATTAACGCACCTGATTTAAAACATATAACAGCCAAAGCGGGTGATGTATGTTTTGCTTATACATCTGCACAAGGCTATTTTGAAATGGCTATTAGCGAATCTCGTTGCGATATTTTACCAGTAGATACCACTGTAGAATGTATTGCTGAACATGTAGCTGGTCAAATTAAAGCCCAATACCCAGAAAAAGCAGTGAAAGTAACCGCTTATGAAGGTGTTGGAAAAGGATCGATTAGTTATGTTTAAAACACTTTTAGTAACAGCGCTTGTTGCCTCTGCTAGCTTTAATGCTATGGCGCTTGAGTTAAAAGGGCATTTAACTCAGGGCGGTTTAGTTACTGGAAAGCTAGAAAACGCTAAATCAGTAAGCTTAGATGGCAAAGACTTAAAACTTTCAGCAAATGGTGATTTTGTATTTGGTTTTGGTCGAGACGCTGATACTACTCATACTTTAAAATGGGTAGATAACACGGGTAAATCGCATTCACAGCCGATAGCTATTACTAAGCGCGAATATAAAATAGATAAAATTACCGGCGTAGCTAAAAAATATGTTTCGCCACCAAAAGAAGTTAGCGCGCGTATAAGCCGCGAAGCAGTTGCTGTTCGTAAAGCTCGAGAAGTTGACTCTGATTTAGTGTACTTTTTAGACCCAGTGTTAAAGCCTGCAGAAGGACGTATATCGGGTGTTTATGGAAGTCAGCGCTACTTTAATGGCGAGCCTCGTCGTCCGCACTTTGGCTTAGATATCGCGAATAAAACAGGCTCACCTGTTTACGCGCCTATTAGTGGCACAGTGGTTTTTGCTGAACCTGATTTATACTACTCAGGCGGTACATTAATAATTGACCATGGACATGGTATTACCTCAACTTACATTCATTTGAGTAAGCTTGACGTAAAAGTGGGTGATACAATAACGCAAGGCAACAAAGTAGCTGAAATTGGTGCAACAGGGCGTGTAACGGGTCCTCACCTAGATTGGCGTTTTAACTGGAAAGGCGAACGCCTAGATCCAGCATTACTAATGCAAGATACATTAGCAAACAAAAAGTAGAGATTATGACTGACGTAAATCGCGATGAAATAATTGCTCAGCGCATTGAAGATTCAACCACATCGGTAACTAAAACAGTGTTTCCAGGGCGTACTAATCATCATAATACATTATTTGGTGGTGATGCACTGGCGTGGATGGATGAAGTGGCATTTATAGCAGCTACTCGTTTTTGTCGTAAACCTTTGGTAACTATATCTTCAGATAGAGTTGATTTTAAAGAAGCGATACCAGCTGGTACTTTTGCCGAGTTAATAGCTAAAGTAGTCTATGTAGGTAACACCAGCTTAAAAGTTGATGTAGATATACTATTAGAAACGATGCACAGAGACGATAAGCACTCTGCTATTAGTGGTAGCTTTACGTTTGTAGCAGTCGATGATAACCACAGACCAACACCTGTGGTATGCGATAAAATGATTTATGGTTTTGAGTAATTTAAAGCTTTAAAGACGCGGTAGAGTAATATTATATAAGCACCTTAATTGGTGCTTATATAAAAAACCATAAAGAACACATCATACTAGGTATTTATTGCGTCTAATCTCAACAGCGCAGTTAATATTTACTAAAAAAGTAGTCAAAATAGGGAGGCAATTGATAGGGATAAGAGTTGTTAAAAGCAAAAAAGGTATGCTTTTAACATACCTTTTAGTTACATTTAGCTTTTAATTAAACTTACGAGTACTTACATGCATACATGCATACATGCATACATGCATACATGCATACATGCATACCACTTAAAGCACCATTGCTGCAATCCAGCCAAATATTAGTAGTGGGATATTAAAGTGAATAAATGTTGGAATAACAGAGTCTCTAATATGGTCGTGCTGACCATCGGCATTTAAACCTGATGTTGGACCAAGCGTTGAGTCTGAAGCAGGAGAACCTGCATCACCTAAAGCACCCGCAGTACCAACAAGTGCGGCGGTAGCCATAACCGAAAACCCAAGATCTAAACACAAAGGAACAAACAAAGTTGCAATAATAGGCACTGTCGAAAACGAACTACCAATTCCCATTGTAATTAATAACCCGACTAACAAAATAACACCGGCAGCCAAAGGTTTATTACCATCAAAAAGGGCGGCCCCACTGTGTACTAAGCTCGCTACATCGCCAGTGGCTTGCATAACCGATGCAAAGCCTTGTGCTGATATCATAATAAAACCAATCATGGCCATCATCGCAACGCCTTTGCTAAATACGTCGCCGTTTTCTTCCCATTTAACCACACCAAATACACTAAATATCATTACACCAACTAAACCCCCTAAAATCATTGAACCACTTAGGTTTTGTGCAACAAGCGAGGCAAGTACTGCAAAAAGCCCTACAATCATTACTTTTTTAGGGTTTTCGACATCAGCCGATTTGCTCTGAGTTGTTAATGGCTGCTCTGTGTATTCACGGCGTTTTTTATAGGTAATAAATACTGCAATAATTAACCCAATAAACATACCAAGTGCAGGAATAATCATCGCAATAGGAACTTGTGTATTTACAATGTCTAGACCATTATCAACAAGATTTTTATGTAAAATAGAATATAAATAAATTCCGCCAAAACCATAAGGCAACACCATGTAAGAAGTTGCTAATCCAAATGTTAAAATGCACGCTATAGCACGTCTATCTAATCGTAACTTATTAAAAACAACGAGTAGGGGCGGAATTAAAATAGGAATAAACGCAATGTGTACTGGTACTAAGTTTTGTGACGAAATAGCACAACCTAGAATAATTAATAAAATAAAGTAGCTCAAGAACGTTTCATTACTGCTGTCTTTTGCATTTACCTTCGCTAATAATTTATTGGCGAGTATGCGTGTTAATCCTGATTTAGAAATAGCCACGGCAAATGCACCTAACATTGCATAACTTAGTGCAATCTCCGCACCTGCAGAAAGCCCTGAATTGAATGCATCAACACTTTCTTTTATCCCCAAACCTGCAGTTAGGCCTGCAACTAACGCACTTATAGTCATGGCAACAATGACGTTTACACGGGCCAAAGATAGCCCAAGCATTAAAATAACGCCTATAACAACAGCATTCATAGTTTTCTCTGTTTTGAAGTTTTAATTAATTTTATCAGATCTTTAGCGTGAGTTTTACGCTCTTTTGTAAATGGTTTTTTTTCATAACGTACTTGGTTAAATAATTCACTAAATTCGTTTATTGATTGTGCAACTTGTGGCAAATGCACTGCAAAATATTGAAGTTGCTGACTAGGTGTTAAATTCTCAGATATATTTAATTTTTGTTTTTCAGCCCAACTTACTATTTGATAATACTCTTTAACCATCGGGGCTAATTTAGCAGAGCCTTGTTTTGGCCAGTTTAAATACACAAAGTACCCAATAAAACAAAAGCCTGCTGTTAAAAGTACAATTAAGGGTACCAACCAAATGTTTTTGCTTCCAAAAATTGATTTTAAAAAGTCACTTTGCTTTTCATCATCAAATCCAAGAACCCAACTTGCCCATTGATAATCTAAATTTTCGAGTTCTAACCTTAACCAGTTAATTGCTGCAAAATTACTTAGGCTAACAAGCCCAAAATCTAGATTACTTTTGAACTCATCGTTTAATTCTTCATTTTGAGAAAGCGAGCCATTTAAACGCTCTGGTGCTACAACGGCGGTAGCATCAAAAATCTGCCAACCTTCGCTTTCTAAATAGACTTCTACCCATGCATGGGCATCATACTGGCGAACAGTTAGCGTATTATTACTTTGATTAAGTTCACCACCTAAATATCCACTAACTACGCGAGCAGGAATTCCCGCACTTCTAAATATATAAGCGGCGGCACTGGCGTAGTGACCACAAAAGCCACGTTGATTATCAAATATAAACTGATCAATAGTATCGTCACCACTCATAGGTGAAGGCGTTAAGGTGTAGGTAAACTTTTTATCTACAAAGTACTGTAATAACGCATTATAAAATTCACGGTCACTTTTTGTTTGTTGTTTTAAATTTTCTGAGAGTGTTAGTGTTTTACTATTGTTTTTACTTGTAAGAAGTGTGTATTGCTTCGTTTTTCTTGGTGACAAAGGAGTTTGATTAAGCGCTACACTGCTTACATTGTATTGCAGATTTTTTGCCTGATATTTCTTTTTCCTCAGTAATCCAAGCGCGTTTCCTTGCACGCCATCTGTATTACTTGTTGAGAAAGAAAGTCCATACAACCATTTTTGTGTTGCGGGTTCTGCTATTACTGAGTATTCAACTTTCGTTTCATCGCCTGCGTTTAGCTCTTGAACAGGTGAATTATTATATTTTAAAAAGTCGGATGTTAACCAAGCATTTCCATTAAATTCGTCATGCACAATAGCACGCCAATAATAAGGAGAGCTTGGAGATTGCTTATTAAATGTGGCTCTAAAGACGAGTTCATCTGAGTTCGATAATTTAGCTATATCAAAAGGATCAACTTGTTCAGAAAGCCCTGTTTTAGCAAGTTTTGGACCTGGTAATTGCCAAAACGCAGGCATTTTTGGTAAAAATAATAATAAAAATATTGCTAAGGGCAAAGCAAGCAATAGTAATTTACCGCTTTGTTTAGACGTTACTTTCAAATTATGTTTTGATTCTAATAAGCCAAGCACTGCAAAGTTTAATATGTATAAGCCGCTTACAACGAGTGTGGTAACGATGCTTTGGTTAAATAAATATACAGCCGAAAGAGAGAAAAACGTAAGAGTTGTAATTATATGGTAGTGCTTTTTAGTTTTAGCCTGTAATAACTTAAATATGCTAGAAAGCAATAACATAGCAACAAATAAAATAACCGTGTCAGACATTCCAACACTGTAAATCATTAACCCAAGAGCGGCACCTGCTAATATATTAGCTAACCACGCATTAGGTTTGGATTTATTTGTTGTTGTAATATAAAAATTCCATACACACAGTATTGTTAAAACACTAATAAATACAATGGGTAAGTGTGCGATAAAAAATATAATCAAACACGCATATATAAAGCATAAAGAAAAATTTATTACTTTTTCATTTTTAATTATATTCATTATACAGCCCCATTAAATGCACTTAATAATTCTAGGCATTGCTGTTTATGATGCTGCCCTGTATTGGTGTTTAGTGTTTTATTGGGTAGTTTTAGCATAAAAGGAGTATTTTGCTCTGTGGCTTCGCAGACTAAAAAGCACAGTTGACTTAAGCGCTGTTCAGTATCGCCATGCATTAACTTAAAATCGAATAGAGCATTTGCTGTTTTAAAATCAACAAATTCTTTCACAAGTAATTGCTGCGTTTTAGCATAATGTTTCCACGAAATTCTTTGCAGACCCATCTCTGGTAAGTGAGGAATTAAAGATTCAAACTCTTCGCTACCAGCTTCTTTTGCTATTCCGCTATCCGATTGTTCATCAAGTGCACTAACGTGCTCATCACTTAATACTTGTTCAAGAGAAGGGTAAACAAAAGTCTCGCTTTGTAGCTGAATGTAACTCCACACTGTAACTAAGCCAAATGGATAGTTGCTCGCAATTTTTATTCGTTCAAATGCATATTGCCCACGGTGTGAATAAGGTAAATTAAGAGTTATTGTTTGGGGCTTATTATTAACCTCATCACTGTGTACTTGGGTTTGTAATTCGCCTTGATAGGTGAGTGATACAGATTGGCAAATTGTAGGACTTTGTAAAATAAATTGAGAACTAGGTTTTTGAGGGGAAAAACTCGGAAATACACTTTTAAAAGTTACAGTTAATCCCTTTGCATTACTGTACCCCATAAGTACTGAAATTATTATTACCACAAACATCAAATAAGCCATTATCAAAATTAAGTTGTTTTGATAATTAATACCCATAATAAAGTTTAATATAGCAACAATAACAAAGTACCATCCAAGAGATGATGGTAAAACATATATTGTTTTATGTTCAAGTGTGATGGAGTTTTTTAAGTGTTTATTTTTTAATAGCTTATTAAATATTGCACGCTTAAATGACTTAAATAAAGTAGGGCGCTTAAGTGTTTTTTTTGGCATAAGATTTTATACCGGTACCAAAACAGCTTTTAAAATATCGTTTACCTGTGCCTCACCCGACTCGTTATGTAAGCCTAATCGGTGCTGACATACACTTGCAAATACTGCCTGCACATCTTCTGGCATTACAAAATCTCGTCCGTCAATATAAGCCCATGATTTTGCAGCTTTAGCTAAAGCCATACTTGCACGCGGTGATAGTGACGCAGCAAATGCATTACTATTACGTGTGTAGTTTACTAATTCAATTATGTAGTCAATTACCGGAGAGCTTATTGTAATGCTGCTAATAGCCGTTTGTATTTCTGCTAGTTGCTGCTCATTTATTCGCTTTGGTAACATAGAGTAGTCACGTTTTTGCATATTTAAAATTAAGCGTTTTTCGGCTTCTTTTGGTGGAAACCCTAAACTAATTCGCATTAAAAAACGGTCTAACTGAGATTCAGGTAATGGGTAAGTACCAGACTGATATAATGGATTTTGTGTAGCAATCACAAAAAAAGAAGCTGGAAGTGAATACTTTTTACCGTCAACAGTAACTTGTTGCTCTTCCATTGCCTCTAGTAAAGCACTTTGTGTTTTAGGACCCGCTCTATTTATTTCGTCGGCTAATACAACCTGGCTAAATATGGGACCTTTGTGAAAAGTAAAGGTGTGCTCGTTACTATTAAATATATTTGTGCCTAATATGTCGGCAGGTAATAAATCACTTGTAAACTGTATACGTTGATAAGATAACCCGAGTACCGCAGCTAAAGCATGAGAAAGCGTTGTTTTACCCATGCCAGGTAAATCCTCAATTAGTAAATGTCCTTCACTAAATAGGCAGGTAAGCGCTAGTTTAATTTGTTGTTTTTTGCCAAAAATAACACCTGATAAATCTTCTATAATCGCTGTAACGGTACTTTGCATGTTAACCTTTTTTATTATTCTATGAGTTCGAGGCGTTTCATTACGGTATCAACTTTTTTAGCGTTAAAAGGTTTTGCTATAAAACCTTTCGCACCTAATTCCCACGTGTTTTGAACATTTTCGAAGCTATTATGCCCAGAGCACATAACAACGTGAGCATGTGGGTATGTATCATTTATAAACTCCAGAATATCGGTGCCATCAGAGCCAGGTAAATCAACGTCTAAAAAAATAACATTGGGTGATTTTTCATTCATTAATGGCTTAGCTGAGTTGAAGTTGGCGCTTTCTAAAATGTCTTCAAAGCCGAGCTCAGTTAAAATTTGATTTAGATAATCACGTATTTCCTTAACATCATCAATGATGAGGATAGGCTCTAGAGGGCGAACAAATTCCATATGTTAATTACTTCTATATTTAATACATCTTAAGTATTTTCAATACTATGCTAACCCCCACGTAAGCTCAAGATAGTTGCTTAAAAAAGCGTAATTAATATACCGTTTACAGCTTTTATTATTTTTTATCTATATAAAAATCTACAACGTTTAGTTGGCTATATATTTTTTGCTACATATATAAGTAATGATCGTTATTTAACATTAAGTGTTTCCTTTAACCTAGCTTGAGTAAATTTAAACCACTAAACCCCGCGCATGAGTATTTTATTTAATTCACTCTGGTTCATATATCAAACAAACCGTTTACTTGTTTTAAATAAATACATCTAAAACAGAATTTCCGACTTAAATTACTGTAACAAATTTGCTACTTAACTTATTGATTCAAAAATATTTAAACTATAACTCTATTTTTTGTAAACGTTATGTAATAAAAAATCGTTGACCTTCTAAATTCATTCTGTGATTATGCTCACCAGACGGGCTTATGCTCACAAGTGCAGTTTCATTGCTTACTTATGTTATTGCTCAGCATTTTCTCATCTACACACTGTACTTACACACCACACTAAATAAAGAGCTTATTATGTTAAATAATAAAAATACTAAATTTGCAATTTCTCTCATAGCGGCAGCTATGGCTACATCAGCACCTGCACAGGCTGATGTTTCAGAGTACTTAGATCGCATTGACGTAGATTTCTTATTAATGCAAAACTTTCAGTCAATTCAAGCGAAAGATGGCGCATTTCGTCCAGAAGATGAAGAACAAGAGTCAGGGTTTGGACGTATTAGAGCAAATCTAATGCTTAAATTTCATATTAATGAATACATCACAGCCGACATAGACATTGCCGAAGAGCCTAATGACTTTGGTGGTGAGGACCGTGATTTTTCATTCCATAATGACTTTGCAGGTATTGAGTTTGACCTACTAGGCCTTTATGGAACACCAAAAGATAATGCTAATTTAATATTACGCTTGGGTAACATTGGTGGTTCGCCTTTTCAATTTAAAGGCTTTCAAGACGGTGCAGATAACCAAGGTAATGCATTAATTGGTAACGGCATAACCGATTATGCAACCGCAGAAAATGGCGCGCAGCTAAGCTATAGCGAAACTTTCGATAGCGGTGTAGTGCGTGCTTATAATGTTACAGGTCATATCACTACCTCTAGTTTTGGTGAAGCTTTTCAAGAAGACCGAGGTTACAACTACCGACTTCAAGGTACTCTAGAATTTGAAGGTGGCTTTAAAGCCGGTTTAAACTTATTAAAAGCGAATCAAGGCGACCAATTACGTTTTGAAAATGGTGTAGCAAGTCTTGATGGTGTAACAACAACAAATTATCGCTTTGGCGATGGTGAAAACTATAATTTCTCAGCATCACCTTCAAATGAACGTGATACTCACGTGGGCGCCATGCCTGGTCTTGAGCAATCAATTATCCAGTTGAATTTAGCTTATCAACCATCTGACGAAACGAGCCTCATTTTTATGGTTGGTAAATCGTCTGATGACTACACGTTTGCAGATGCGGCTGGTAATGCAGTTGCCGGTATTACCTACTTTGGTACAAATGGAATAGCTGATGAAAACGGCACTACTTTTGATTCAAACAGTGTAATAGAAGGCGACTCATCAGTAGAGTACTTCGTATTTGAAGCACAACAATATATTATCCCTAAAAAGTTATATGTAGCGGCTCGTTATGCAGAAGCCGAAAACACCTCAGATCTAATTGAACAAACAGACAATACAGTAGAGCGTATTCAAGTAGCGGCTGGTTACTGGTTTAACGATAAAACGCTTTTAAAAGTTGAGTATGTTAATCAAGAAGAAGGTGTTAATTCGGGCGGTCAAATCGGTAAAGGATTTGATGGTTTTACTTCTGAAATTTCTGTTAAGTTTTAAGATATTAGCCGGCTAGCTCTGCCTCTTTATTTAGCCATTTACCTGTACTTAAAAGGTAATTTGCTAGCAGTTTAATTGATTAAAACTGCGATAAAAATAAAGGCTAATTTAACAGTATTTAATGAGACATTAACTTTGAATATGGGGAATACCCGATGAAAAATAAATTAATTATGCTCGCGTGTGGCTTTATAAGCATGGGCGCTGCTGCAAAAGAAACAATTACAATAGCCACTGTAAATAATGGTGACATGATCACCATGAAAGAGCTAAGCAGTGACTTTACCCGCCAAAACCCTGACATAGACCTAAAATGGGTAACGCTAGAAGAAAACATTCTTCGCCAACGTGTCACTACCGATGTAGCAACAAAAGGCGGCCAATACGATGTAATGACCATAGGTACTTATGAAGTACCTATTTGGGGCAAGCAAAATTGGCTAAAAGAGCTGGATAATTTAGGCGAAAACTACGATTTAGACGATTTAATACCTGCAATCCGAAGCGGTTTAACTGTTAACGATAAACTTTATGCAGCACCATTTTATGGTGAAAGCTCAATGGTTATGTATCGCACTGACTTAATGGAAAAAGCAGGGCTAACTATGCCTAAAGCACCAACGTGGGACTTTATACGTAAGGCCGCCAAAGCCATGACCGATAAAAAAGAGGGTGTTTATGGTCTTTGTTTACGCGGTAAAGCCGGTTGGGGTGAGAATGTTGCGCTTATTACATCAATGGCTAATTCGTTCGGTGCTCGTTGGTTTGATGAAAATTGGAAACCTCAGTTCAATACCCCAGAGTGGGAAAATACATTACAGTATTATGTAGATGTAATGAAAGAGTCGGGACCTGCCGGTTCATCTGCAAACGGGTTTAACGAAAACCTTGCTTTATTCCAAACCGGAAAATGTGGTATTTGGATTGATGCTACCGTTGCTGGCGCATTTGTTACTAACAAAAAAGACTCTGAAGTTGCCGATAAAGTAGGATTTGCCCTTGCGCCAGATAATGGCTTAGGTAAACGCGGTAATTGGTTATGGTCGTGGACTTTAGCCGTACCGGCAAGCAGCAAAAAACCAGATGCAGCGATGAAGTTTATTAGCTGGGCAACATCTAAAGAATACACGCAACTTGTAGCCGACAAAAAAGGCTGGGCAAAAGTACCACCAGGTACACGTAAATCACTATACAACAATCAAAAGTACATGGACGCAGCACCGTTTGCGCAAATTACTTTAGATTCTATCCAATCTGCTGACCCTAAAAATCCAACGGTTAAACCGGTGCCTTATGTAGGTATTCAGTTTGTCGCTATTCCTGAGTTTCAAGGAATCGGTACCGCTGTTGGTCAACAATTTTCAGCTGCATTAACAGGCCAAATGACCGTAAAACAAGCGCTTAGTACATCTCAACACCTCGTTGAGCGAACAATGCGTAAAGCTCGCTATCCTAAATAGCATGTAATGGGCGGGTAAGTACTCAAACTTACCCAATATTTTATGTCAATTCTATTTACTTGTTAGTTATAAAGACTATCAAGGGTTTCTGATTTTCACTCGATAGTTAAAGAGTAAATAGAATTGGCTTTTTTAAGGTCTACATATGGCAACAACTAACTCGCGTACGCTTGCACGGCTTATGCTACTTCCTAGTGTAATTTTATTACTTGCTTGGATGATAGTTCCTCTGTGCATGACATTGTATTTTTCATTTATTGATTACAATTTATTAGTACCAGGAGAAAAAGAATTTGTAGGTTTTCTAAACTATGAATTTTTTCTAACAGATCCAGCATTTTTTGAATCATTTTTTAATACGCTTTACCTAGTAACTGGGGTTTTACTTATCACCATTTGCGGTGGTATTGGCTTAGCCATTTTACTTGACCAAGCAATATGGGGACGAAATTATGTTCGCATTATGGTATTAGCTCCATTTTTTGTAATGCCAACTGTGTCGGCATTGGTATGGAAAAACATGCTAATGAACCCAGTTAATGGCTTATTTGCACATTTTGCGATTTGGCTTGGCTTTGAACCTATCGACTTTTTTGCTCAAATGCCGTTATTATCAATCATCATTATTGTGTCTTGGCAGTGGTTACCGTTTGCAGCATTAATACTACTCACAGCTATACAATCTTTAGACCGTGAGCAATTAGAAGCTGCTGATTTAGATGGTGCAGGTCCATTTAGCAAGTTCTTCTACATCGTTTTACCGCATTTATCACGTGCGGTAACCGCTGTAATTTTAATCGAAACTATATTTTTATTGTCAATTTTTGCCGAAATATTAGTAACAACTAGCGGTGGTCCTGGTTATTCATCAACCAATATAACGTACTTAATTTACACGCAATCACTACTTCAATTTGATGTAGGTGGCGGTTCGGCAGGGGGCATAGTTGCAGTTATTATTGCAAATATAGTCGCTATATTTTTAATGCGCTTAATTGGCAAAAACTTGGAGGGTTAATTATGACTATAAAAGATAGCCGTCGTTCCAAACTAATTTATACCATTGCAGCATGGACAATAAGCGGCATGATTTTCTTTCCAATTTTATGGACGTTAATCACCAGCTTTAAAACGGAAGCCGAAGCAATATCAGCAAGCCCAAGCTTATATGCGTTTGATTGGACGCTCGAAAATTACCGCGATGTACTGTCGCGTTCGCCTTACTTTACCCATTTTTGGAACTCTGTGGTTATATCGCTAGGTTCAAGTTTACTGGGGTTATTAATTGCGGTACCTGCTGCTTGGTCTATGGCTTTTGTACAAACTAAAAAAACAAAGCATTTATTAATGTGGATGCTTTCAACTAAAATGTTACCGCCAGTAGGCGTACTTATTCCTATTTATTTATTGTTTCGTGACTTTGCGTTACTTGATACAAAGTTAGGTTTGGTAATTGTGATGACACTAATTAATTTACCAATAATGGTATGGATGCTTTACACCTACTTTAGAGAAATACCAAACGAAATACTTGAAGCTTCTCGTATGGATGGTGCAACAATTGGTGAAGAAATATTTCATGTTTTATTACCAATAGCCTTACCAGGTATAGCCTCAACGTTATTACTCAATGTTATTTTGTCGTGGAATGAAGCGTTTTGGACACTTATTTTAACCGCTGCAAATGCTGCACCTTTAACGGCATTTATTGCCAGTTACTCAAGCCCTGAGGGGTTATTTTACGCTAAGTTATCGGCAGCATCTGCCATGGCCATTGTGCCAATTTTAATACTTGGTTGGTTTAGTCAAAAACAATTAGTGCGTGGATTAAGTTTCGGCGCAGTAAAATAGGAGAATACACATGGGCAGCATCACACTAAAACAAGTAACTAAAAACTTTGATGAAGTAAACGTAATTAAACCACTCGATCTAGAAATAAAAGATGGTGAGTTCATTGTTTTTGTAGGTCCGTCGGGCTGTGGTAAATCAACATTATTACGTATGATTGCAGGGCTTGAAGATACAACCAGTGGCAATATAGAAATAGATGGCGTAGATGCAACTAAAACACCGCCAGCAAAAAGAGGCTTAGCAATGGTGTTTCAATCCTATGCGTTATATCCGCATATGACTGTACGCAACAATATTGCTTTTCCTTTAAAAAGAGCAAAAGTTAGCCCAGCAGAAATCGAAAGTAAAATTGCTAATGCGGCTAAAATTCTAAATTTAACTGATTATTTAGACCGTAAACCTGGGCAATTATCAGGAGGTCAGCGTCAGCGCGTAGCAATAGGGCGCGCAATTGTACGTCAGCCTTCGGCTTTTTTGTTTGATGAGCCACTTTCAAACCTTGATGCATCATTGCGTGTAAATATGCGCCTAGAAATATCAGAACTACATAAAAGTTTAGCTACAACAATGATTTATGTTACACACGATCAGGTTGAAGCAATGACAATGGCAGATAGAATTGCGGTATTCAATGCCGGTATTATTGAGCAAGTGGGTACACCTTTAGAGCTTTACAAAAAGCCTGTAAATAAATTTGTAGCCGGTTTTATTGGCTCCCCAAAAATGAATTTTATAGATGCACCACAAAATGAAGACGCTAATGTTAGCTGTATTGGTATACGCCCAGAGCATTTAACACTATCAACTGAGCAAGGAACTTGGGCTGGTACTGTAGGTGTAATTGAGCATTTAGGATCAGAAAGTTTTTTACATATAAACATTGAAGGCAAAGGGACCGTAACAGTAAAAGCTGATGGAGATTGCCCATTAAAATATGGCGACAGTATATTTCTTAGTGCACCGACTAATAAAATATTAAAGTTTGATAAAGACGGTTTAACAATACGCTAAAGCACGTATTTGTGGTGTTTGATATCATCCTTATAGATAATTATAAGGGTGATATTAATCAAATTCTAATTACATAATCCTATGAAACTTAGGTATTTTTTACTAATGAATGGTATATTTACGTTAATAAACAACAATCATGTTGTTCATAATTGTATATCAAAATATTAGTAAAATAATTTATATAGCAACGCATATAATTAAAATTATGTAATGAAAATAAGGACTTAGTTTTCCTTCTATTTTAAGAGGTTTACGTGGTAAAGCTATCGAACACAGAGATCAGAAAGCTAGACGATGCGGCCAGAGCAGGGTGGTTGTATTATGTTGGCGGTAAGACACAAGATGAAATAGCTAAAAAGCTAAACATATCGCGTCAATCTGCACAAAGAATGGTCGCATTATCAGTTAGCCAAGGTCTAATTAAAGTTAGGTTAGATCACCCAATTGCCAAATGTATGGATTTAGCTGAAAAGTTAAAAAGTCGTTTTGGATTAGATTCTTGCGAAGTTGTACCTAGCGATCCATCTGAGCCGGCATCTACATTAGGTTTAGCCCAAGCTGGCGCTGCAGAAATAGAAAGGCATTTAAAATCAGAACAACCCAAAGTACTTGCTATGGGCACCGGTCGAGTTTTACGTGCGTGCGTTGATGAGTTAATAACAGTTGATTGTCCGCAACATAAAATTGTAGCGATGCTTGGTAACATGGCACTTGATGGATCGGCTTCACCATACGATGTTGTTGTAAGAATGGCCGAGCACACTAATGCAAAACATTACCCAATGCCATTACCAGTATTACCAAGAAGTGTTGAAGAAAAAAACCAATTACATGCGCAACAAAATATTACCGGTAATTTGAAACTTGCTAAAGATGCAGATGTAACATTTGTTGGCATTGGTAGCTTAGGCGAAAAGTCGCCGTTACATATAGATGGCTTTGTTGATGCTCAAGAACTTAAGGAGTTACAAGATCTTGGTGCTGTTGGTGAAATGATTAGTTGGGTATTTGATAAAAACGGTAACTTATTAGATTGTAACGTTAATCAACGAGTTGCTAGTACGCCATTAAAAACAAATGCAAATAAGCAGATATATGCAATTGCTGCTGGTGAAGAAAAAGTATTGGCAATTTTAGGTGCTGTTAGATCAAATATGATTAGTGGTTTAATTACTAATGAGTACACAGCAGAACGTTTACTAAGTATTGATTAATAAACTAATCAGATTGATAAATTACGTTATAGTAATAAAATCACTTAATGTCCGATACCGTCTAGTATTGGACATAGTAAGGGCGCAATAAAGCGCTCTTTCTTTATATACAGTTACTTCCTATAATTTATATTATGTTAAATAGCATAAATAATTACACAACCAAGTTACTCACCTTCATTAGTTAACGTAGATACGCGTCATTTAGGCTATTTAATGAGCAATATCCTACTTAACCTAAAATTTATTGTTCGCTGTTTTATACTATATTACTGTTTTAATATTTAAATACCGTTTAAATATACCGTTTAAATATACCGCTTAGTTATTAATATGACCAAACGGTATAAATAATAATTAGCTAGTAATCATTACCCTAGCGAACTTAAGCTACTGAATTAATTATATTTTAATTACAGTATCAAACGCTAGAATGTTTTATCACTCATGAACTCACTAATAAGCTCAGCTACTTTTTCAGGTTGCTCATCAACAACCCAATGAGCTGCTTTGTCTAACCAGATCAGTGATGAATTTGGAATTGCTTCTTCTAACATTGGAGCATACTTTGGCTTTTGAAACTGATCTTCTTTACCCCATATTATGAGTGTTTCATGAGGTAAGCTTTTAAGGTCGCCGGTAATAGCTTCGGTATATTCCTTATTAAGTCTGCGCATATTATTAAATAATGCAGCTTTTCCTTTCTCGTTACTCCATGGTGTTAAATACATTTTCATTAATTCTTCTGTCATTACGTTTGAGTCAAATACGCCTTTAGGCATGAAATCTCTTAACGTATCAACAAACTCTTTCACACTCGTTTTTTCTTCTACACCTGGTTCTAGTAAAGGTTCAAATTCTGGTATAGGCCATGAATCAAAACATACACTGTCAATTAAAATTAGTCCGTTTACTTTTTCAGGGTAATTTACAGCCATTAATTGGGCAACACCACCACCAATATCGTGTGCTGCAATGTTAGCTTTTGAAATACCAAGTGCATCTAAAAACTTACACATTATTCTACATTGAGCATTTATAGATACATCAGTATTGTCTGGCATATCTGATTCGCCAAAATTTAGTAAATCAGGAGCAATTACACGATGTTTTGATGAAAGCTTTGGTGTTATATTTCGCCATAATAATTTGTTTGTAGGTATACCATGTATCAATAATAAAGGCGTGCCTTCACCCGAATCTTGGTAAGCAATCTGATGATCTTCAACTGTTACGTACTGTGTTTTGTTCATACTAATGCCTCGTTAATTTCAAATAGAATTAATGATATAAAACGGAATGTTATTTAGTACAGCAAAAATCATCCCAACACTAATACAAAGTATGCTTTCTAGTTATCAGAATACTTAAACCTTTTAAGCCTTGCTATATAAGGGTTCTAAGGAAAAATAAAATATAAGTAAATCATTTTAGTTTGAAAAAAATAGACAGTTCCATCAATTAGCTATAACAAAGTGTGAAAAAAGATCTTTATCTTTGAAATAATTACAAAATAACAGCTAATTATTATTTCAATTTTTCGCTTTAAAAGTTTATGGAATAATTTAAATATGGGTTGGATATTATATTAGTTATTTTTTAATAATAACGACTAAGCTGGATTTGGAGGTTGGTATGGTCATTTAAAATATTTAGAGCTAACTATAAGTCAAAAATAAAACACTAAGCTCTAGCTTAGTGTTTTATAGTTTTAATATATTATATTTAAGGGTTACAACCACCCTACTTTACGGTGCTAATCACTCTAATAAATATTTTATATTTTCAATTAAAACATTTTTATTTGCAGGCTTTAAAATAAATCCATCAAAACCTAGTTGTTTATATTCAACATCATTTTTCGCACTTTCATTCAATGTATGTGCAACAATTTTTATCGCTGTGTTTTCTGTATGAGTTTTTATTTTTTTCATTGCTTCAATTCCACAAAGCTCTGGCATAACTATATCCATTAAAATAATGTTGTAGTCATTTTGAGAGACCATAATAAGCGCTTCTATGCCACTGGATGCATAGTCAATTGTGAACTTTTCTTCTTCTAGCATCGCTTTTATTACAACTTCAACAAGTGGATCGTCATCAACTAAAAGTATGTGGTTAGATTTTTTTTGTTTCAACTTTATTGATACTACGTTTAAAGAGCTGATTTCAATTGATTTTGATTTTGCTATGTCTATAACGTTTTTTTCTGATGACATGCATACAGGATTAACTAGCACAGGCGAATTTTTAATTATACTTTTTGATTGCTTGATAGCTGAGATAGTAATTACTCCAGATGTTTAGATAAAATTAGTTGAGGTGTTTTATTAAATAAAAATTAATGCCATTTCATTTAATAAAAGCTACCTAACTAAAGTATTAGTTATTTACTTCTTATAGTACAAGAGCAATTATAAGACCAATTATTTATCATTAAATATCAATACGATATCAATTTCATTCTGTTTTCATTTATTTAATTCGCAAAATGCAAAGCAAAAAGCGAATTATTTTAAGAATAGTATTGAATTGTTCACTATTTTAGCCACATTTTTATTGTAAAAAGCGCCCTATTTTCTCTATTAATACAGCCTGTTTAACTGGTTTTAATAGTGTATCGTCGAACCCAAGTTTTACATATTTAGAATCTGTATCTAAATTTGATGTATGCGCTATTATTTTTGTTCCTGAATCTACATGTTTTTTTATCTTTAACATTGCATCTGTTCCGGATAACTCTGGCATAACAATATCCATTAAAATTATGTCGTAGTTATTCTGGGAAACAAACAACATCGCCTCAATTGCGTTACATGCATAATCTATAATTATATTTTCATTTTTAAGCATGGCTTTAATAACAATTTCAACTAACGGTTCGTCATCAACTAACAGTAACGTTTTTGCTGTTTCAACATTTTGCTTTACGGGAATTTCATCACTAACAATAGGACTAAGCGCTTCTAACAGCGGTTGTTTAGTTACACTAATCAATAAGCAAAGTGATATTGTTGTCGTTTTATTACGTTCATTAATATCTAATTTTTGCCCACCTAACATTTTAAATACCGATATAAAAAACTTAATCTCTAATGAGCTATCAATGTCATCATTACTATTTAATGTGTCGTTAGTCACAACTTCTCTTAACTGTTCGTAAAAATCATTACTGTTTGCTAAGTTATCTATTGAAAAATGTATATTTAAAAAGTCTTTTTTATCTTGCTTGGTAACTTCCGTATTTATAGTAAGTTTTGATTTATAAGAGTTTCCTATAAACTCTGATGAAAGCTGAAGAATCAATTGTGATATTAATTTTTCATCACTAATTATAGAAATATCATCATTAATATTGTTATTAATTAATACATTTTTATTTATTACCTCTTTATTTAAAATTGTTGATATATTATTTAGTATTTTATTTAAATTAATCGGTTTTACTTTTAGTTTTAATTTCCCTTTTTTTGATTTATTAATATTAATAAGTTGTTGTATAACACACTCTAATTGTTCACTTACTATTGATATATTACTTATATACTTAGATAAATCAGCTGAACTCATAGGCTTTTTTGAAACCTCTATTATTGATTTCAGAGATGTAAGTGGAGCCTTTAATTGCTGGCTTAATCTAGTTACAAATTTTTCTTTTAACTGATTAGATTCTTTCGACTTTTTAAGTACATCAGCAAGTAAAGTCTCTTTTTGATGTGCTTCTGTATCATCACGAAAATAGCATACGAAGCCCCCAAAATTAGTATGTCTTTGAAGTACAGTAATCCATTTCCCATCAGTAAATCCAATGTCTATTAGTTGGTTATGTTCATTATCTAATTTATTATGCTCATGATAATGGTTAATAATATTATGTTGTTGAGCGATACTTATTAACTGTGTATAAGATAATTGATTGTTCTGCTTGTGTATTTTTGAAAACAATTGGTTAAATGCATCATTTGTAATAACAGGTTGTTCATTACTATTAAAAATGGCAAAACCATGAGGTAATGCATTAATAGAACTTGAAAACAACTTTTCTCGATTAAGTATTAATTGGTTCTTTTGTTTAAGCTCATCATGTAAACGCCTTGGTAATCGTAAAAAATAATATACTGAAATAAATACTAAAAATGTAATAAATCCAAGTCTAAATAAACTATATTTTGTAGTAATTGGGGGTGTGATTTTTTTAATTGGTTGAACATGTAATCGCCATGTTGGCGGAAAACGATTACTCAATGCGCTTATACTATGGGTAATAACACGAGGGCTAACCTCACCTTGTTTACCTAAAGTAAACTGTGGTGTAGAAATATAAATATCGTAATTTTGTGTATTTAATTTACCGATTATAGATTTTAAAAACTTACTTAAATCAAATGCAGTTATAGTATAAATTGATCTATCATTTATTTTTATTTCTGACACTAAAAACGCTGTATCTGCAACAGTAAAAACTTCAACTGTGTTTTTATTTGATCTATTATTGAATTTACTTAACCAATTTTTAAATCCATAAGCAGCTAGATTGAAGTTGTTTTTTGACCAAAAGGCAAGTTGGTTATACTCAGAGTCAAAAACAACGTACCCTTTATATGTTAGATTCCCAACTGCTTGTGATTGCACTAAGTTATTAAGTTGCTCTTTTGTGTAGCTGCTCTGACTTTGTAAAAAACCAGCAACTATTAAATCTTTTTGAGATATGTATAACCCTTGGTTATCAAAGCGCTCTAACGCATTGAATAAGGTCTCTCGTAATTGCTGGGTTTGTTGATTATATTCATTTTGTAATTCTTTTTTCTCAAGGCTATAAAGCAGTACAGCTGTAAACGCACATAAAACTAATGCAATTAAAAACGACACAGGTGCCAAACTAAAAATATGAATATAATTTTTACGTTTGCTACTGTTTTGCTTTGACGATTGAGTCTCTTGGCTTGGCTTGGCACTTTTATTAATCTGTGTTTGCAGTAACTGAGCAAAGGAAATAAATTGGTCTTTTTGAGAACCAGCTAAGCTTTTTGGCGCTAAACTGGCGATTATTAATAAACCCATTAAAGTATTATTATTGCTATATATTGGGAACTGAGCATAAAAACGGATTCTATTATTGTCATTATTAAATACACCATCAAAAAATGTATCTTCGTATAAATAAAGTTTTTCTTCAGTACAACGCTGTTGATATTGGGTTAGTTCGTTCTCAATAACAATTGAGTCGTCACAAGTAATAATTTTTTCAGACAACTGGTTACTAAAATCAGTAAACTTAACAATAGGCACGTCGTAAAATTGCTTTAGTAATGTGAGTGTTTCTTTTATATCTTTAGCGGTTTCTTTAGCTTGCTCATCAGGAAAGTAAGCTTGGTTTTCAACTATATTTGAGGCGTTCATTGACGTGCTCCTTCCCCGGTAGGTGGGGTATGTATCCAAGTAGTGCTGTTTTGACCGCGATGAGTTGGCAATAAAACGCTAAATGGAGGTGTTAAGTTATTCAATGCCGGTTCGTTAGTGGCTATATTAATTACTTGCTGTGCAGAAACTAAATTTAGTGTTGTTGTGCAGTACGTAACACCTGGTTCTATACCTATCAAACTTAATGTTTCTGTAATAACTATATTATTTGCTAAGTCGATTCCTGCTAATTCAAATGTTGTTTTTAAAATAGTAAAAACCAGTGTTTCTACTATATTTTCATCCTCTTCTAGATTTGTACCTTCGGGGCAGCAAATAGTGCCAAGATCTATATCAACATTAGTACCAACTCCCACAAGTGATAATGCATTAAGCGCTGTATTTAGTAATGGCTCTACACTTGGTAAATATAAATCAAGTATGTCGCTTTGTGGTTCATACCCTGTCTGGCAACTATCACATGATTGGGAAAGTGACTCATCACTTGTGCCCAATAATGGATTTCCTAATGCGGTAGCGCCAACGAAACAACTACTATCGGCAAGCTGTTTGTCTATAGCAAAACTTTCACATGGTGATCCGGTAACTACTTTTTGCGACATATAGCGCGATACAATTTCATCTCCACTTGCTGGGCATGCTTGCGCTGTGCTTTTTAATAGCTGTCCTATTACTGAGTTACCCAACTGCCCTATTGCGTAATTAGGTCCCTGTTGTAGAGCATTTATATAACTTACATTACCGGTATTATTTAGCTTACTAACGCCTTGACTGTCTGTTGCTTCGTCACTTAATCCTTTTAAACATGGATTACCTTGGCAATTTGGGGCATCGTAATATACGGCTTCACGAGAGGTAAAACGGTCGTCCCGTATTCCAATTAATGCGCGGTATGTGTTATTTGCTTCACGGTCAGTATAAAAAACGAGTGGTGCTTGGTGTTCATCAAAACCGATAGCAATACCTAGCCTTTTATTGTTTGCATCGACTACGGTAATCTGATTATCTACTTTAACTTGGTGGCGTTTAATAAGTGCATCTCTAACTAAAATAACACCGCCGATAGAGCCGATGATTAATATTGTAATTATTAGAATAAGCTCAATTGTGAGAATGAAACCTTGTTGATAATATTTTTTCATTACACGCTCCTATAAAACTTCTACAAGCATTTTAAGTACATTCATCACTTGCAATGCTGCGGGAAAAAACACTAAAACCAAAAACATCGGAAAACAAATTAATATGATTGGAAAGGTTGTGTGCATGGCTTTTTTATTTACTTTTTTAGCTAATAAAATATTCTTTTTTAACGCTAAGCTTTCTAACTGAGCTTCTACAGCTTGAATTAGAGGAGTGCCTAATTTAGATCCAATTAACATTAAGTTAGCTAGTTTTTTTATACCAATTACACCCGTTCTTTCATAAAGAGAAGTAAATGCAAACTCTCGATCTTTACCTGCACTTAGTTCGAATAAAAATAACTTTAGCTCTTTATATAATGGGTGTTTTTGACTTAGCCCATGATCAACCGCCAGAGCAAATGAACGTTCTAACGAAAACCCAGCACGCATATAAACCAGTAACACGCGTAAAAAAAACTCTAAGCTATTATTTATGATGGTTTTACGTTGATTTTTGCGTACAAAAAACCAAAACTCAGGTGCGAAAAAACTAATAAAACAAAGTAATAATGTTAATGTTCGGCTTACGTCATAGCCTGATAACTCTATAGCTGTAAAAGCACAAAAAGTGGCTGCAACTTTAAAACAATATAGGCTTAGAACAATTTTGTTAATCTGAATACCAGCCTGTCTTAATTGGCGTTTTGATATAACTATTAATGGGTACCAATTAATATTTTTTGTACCAGGTTGCTCAAGCTCAACTTTTAAAGATTGTCTTTGAATATGTATAAACGAACCCATACTTACTAAAAGTCCAACAAGTAAAAATATATCAATCATAGTGTTACCCTTAAACTAAGTCTTAACCATAAAAAACCAAATAGCTGACAAATTAAAGCAACGGTTATAAATGCAATACCGTTAGGGTCATTTAATAAAGGATCGAACCAAGTTGGATCTGTGTAACTAAATAAAGGGATAAGTGCGTATGGTAGTACACCGCTAAACACGGCGGCATACTTAGTACCAGACAGTTTTGCTTCAAGCTGTTGTCGTTCTAGAGTTCTTAAAGCCATCATTTTACATACACTTTTTAGCATATCTGTTAAGTCGCATTGGCTTTGGGTATGCGTAATTACACTATGTGCAAATAATCTAACTGTTTCACAGTTATATCTCTCTATTAACGGTGTAAATGATGTCTCGGCATCACTGCCCATACTCATACGTTGTAATAATAAAGTACTCTGTTTTTTTATATAGCGGTCTGCATGTTCATCTGCAAATTTCATTGATTGCTGCAAAGATAACCCGGTGCTTAAACACGACTGTATAGTTTCTATATATTCTAAAAACTGATATTCAAATTTTGCTAATTTATAATGTGCAATATCTATTACCGTAATAAAACATGTAATAAAAACAACTATCGAAACTATAAATGCACTTGTTGATGCTTGAGGATAATAAAGCTTGGCAATGAACCATGAGCTACTCGATAAAGAAAATGCCATGCTAATAAACCAGGCATTACTTATGTTTAATCCTAGAACTCTTAATGAAAGCGTTAGTACGTCTTTTTCTTCTAAAATATCGATTTTTTTTATGTTTAAACTAGCATTTTTTTTTACGTATAAAGTAATAAATACGCTCGCAGCAAGTGTAAAAGTGATTACGGTGGCAATTGCTAATAAATAATCAAGTTTAGTCATTGTTAGCCTCCGTTTTTGTTAGCAACAATGCTTTTAACTTTTCTGAGTTTGCACCTTGGGTTTTCATGAACTCAATAACAGTAGAGTTATCAATCAATTGTGCATCGACTGGTTCTGAATTATTAATACTATACAAAGGACTAAAAAGTGCACCGCCATTAACTCGCTTAATTTCACCAATACTTTTTAGTGTGCGCTTTCCATCGGTAGAACGAGAAACATGAACAATGAGCTGTATAGTTGATGCTATAAGTGAACTTGTATGGGTATCACTAAGTTGTGCATTATGTAGCTGGACCAATGTCGATAAACGGGTAACTGCATCAACAGCGCTGTTAGCATGTATGGTAGTCATAGAGCCTTGATGACCACAATTCATTGCTTGTAGCATATCGATTACTTCACCTGAGCGTACTTCACCTACTAGTATTCTATCTGCGCGCATTCTTAGTGCGGCCTTAACCAGATCTCTTAGATTTACAGCTCCTTTACCATCGCTGTTAGTATCGTGTGCTTCTAGTTGTACAACATGATTATGATGTAAATTAAGCTCTGCACTTTCTTCAATTGTCACAACTCGTTCGTTTGAATTAATTGAATTTGCGAGTACGTTTAGCAATGATGTTTTACCCGCTCCAGCGTTACCACATACTAAAATATTAACGCCTGTTTTAACGGCGCTTTGTAAAAATGATAAAATATTTTTACTTAGAAAATTATTAGTTATCAAAAAATCTTCATTTATTTTTTTATGATTAAATTTTCTAATAGATACTATTGCAGCACTCGTACAGGCAGGTGGAACAACTATATGTACGCGACTGCCGTCTTTTAGTTTTCCGTCAACAATAGGCATGAGTGCATTTACTTGGCGTCCACAACCATCAAGTAAACGGTCAACAAAGCGACGTAAATGGCGCTCATCATCAAATTTACTTGCTGTACACAACAATTTACCTTGTTTATCAATCCAGATACTTTGCGTGTCATTTATTAGAATATCGCTAACCTGGTCATCAAGCATAAATTGCGCAATAGGTCCTAAGCCTTGAATTTCGTCATACACGGCTTGTACAACTTGATCTTGCTGATGTTGATTGAATGAAAGCTGTTCAAATTGGGGGATTTCGGTACATAAAACCGAGATTTTTTCAATGACATTGTCTGATAAAAGAGCGGAGGGATCATGCTCATATTCTTCAATTACGGCATCGTGCAGTAGCTTTTTAAGCTCTTCGAAGGTGCTTATATTTGTTTGAACTTCTTCACGCTTGCTTGATAAGTTAAACATAATGACTCACTTAGCTACATAAACAGCTTCGTTTTTAACGCCCTTAACCACCTCAATTGTACGGCTGGTTTGTAAGCGAGAGAAATTTTGCAAACGACCTTGTTCAATGTCATAAGCGCTATGTACTATTATTGATACTTTGTCATCAGAGTTTATACCAGCTAACGAATACACATCTTTTGGTAAAACAGCCAAAACAAGTGATACGCTACCGTTAGATGATGACTCTTTTGATAGGTTATCCATAACTCCACCCTTACCAGCTTTTGATTTAGCGCCTTTCGATACACCAATTAGCTGTACATTATGAGCAACCGTTTTAACTAAACGATTTGTTTTAGCGACTATGTCTAAACGGTCCCCTTTGTGAACACGAGATAGCGGAATATCTAAACTGTTTAACTTTAAAGTGTATAAAACGCGACCTGCTGGTATTGCTTCTGATAAATTCTGGCTTTTAGCACGTATAAAATCGGTGTTAAATAGCGGTTGTTCTAACATTTTATTAGTTGCTAATTTTTGACCAATCATTGCCCGAGGATTTTGTATACTCAGTGACATATTTGGATAGCTACTTGGGTCAATACTTTTTTGCGCAACATCATGCACAGTTATTGTTTGTCCAACCGACATGTTTTTATTAACGACCCAAGCTGTTATGTTGTTTTCATCATTTACTTGTCTAATACCCAAAGCAGAAGCTAGCATGCCAGAAGTGATGAGTAATGTGAGAGCCGCTGTAGTTGCGCCTTTGTTACTTTTACTTTTCATGGTGTTCCTCCTGACAAACTTTCACTGCCACACGTTTGTGGCAGTGAGCCTTAAGCCTGATATTCAATATTAGTTACCTTGTGAGCCGCCTGCTGCTGTACGAGTTGCTGCATCACCACTTGGAGTTGCACTAATAAGCGCAGCATTTTCACTAAAGTCAGATGTAACAAAGGTGAATGAGCTTTCATCGCCAGCATACACATCAACAGAGTCTACAAAACCTGAACCAGATACTTCAGCTGTACCTTCGGCATTAATCATTCCGTCAAATACGTAGCTTTGGTCAAGTGAACCAATTGCTTCAGCTACATCTTCAAGTTCACTTGTTACTGAGTCACGTAATGTTGATAAACCAATTACAAGCGCAGCTACCATAGAAGTAGAAAGAATGATTAGCTCTGAAGTAAGTACAAAACCTTTTTGCTTTTTGCTGTTTAAGTTATGTTTGGTTGTTTTCATCATCTTCACCTTTAATATTAGAAGAGCTTATGCTCACTTTATATAATGCGAAGACTGTGCCAAACAATAATTCCTCATAAATACAATAACTTAAATTAACTTGGTCTGATTGCATTTAAATACAGGTTATTTTGATTTGCAAAATGCAAATCAAAATTTCAACTCTAAACTCTAAACAAAGAATGTTAATTATGCGTATTTACGTTGTTGAAAATACTAGAGTAATGATTAAGTATAATTTAATTCAAGATTACCCATTTTAAGATTAAATTTATGACAGAATATTTGTATTTAGTTTTTTATATAACATAACGATGCATACACTCCTTTGCATTAACATAGTCAGTGGTATGCTTTGAATATAGTACATAGAAGCTTTCCTCGATATTTATAGTGGTATAAGGGCGTGTTCAACTTTAAATGTTAGTATTTGTTCTAGCGATCTCACTGACCTCCTCTGCGTTATCCTACGTTCTTACATCAATGGGTATAAATAGATAAAACAATGGTTCAAATACAACGCATGCTTGGTATTCATACGAACTATTTCCTATTTATATTAATAACCACACTTCATGAGGGCTGAATGATTTGAAAACTAAATATAAAACCACAAATTTTATGTAAATTGAATCTCGCTTAATTATCGCAAATCTACCTTATGGGCTTTCAAATTAGGTGAAGCTACGAACGCTATTAAATAAATTCGAGAATAAAAGAGAGCAGTTACTATTGAGGTACTTTCTTGTTGTCGCAGTTTTAAACAAAGAATGAAGAAATAAGGGGAGATCATAATTTAAGGGTAATAAAGCATGGGGTTATTTATTAAAATATCATAATTTTAGTAAATCTACCTTGCATGATTAATACTTTGAAAAGTTAACTATAGAAAATACAAATTAAAGTTACGTTAAGGCGAATAAATGATTGTTTAAAATTTGAGTAAAAAAAGGCCTTTCGGCCTTAAGAATAACAATTTCCTAAAATAGAAAGCTTTCCTCGCCTAGCAAGCGCTTTTTTATGCTCTGGCTCAACAGATAACACTTGCTCATAATAGTTACATGCAAGTAAGTTATTAGCATTTCCTTCTTCTATTAATCCTTTATGGTAAAAATAAATCGTATTTTTTAATCCAAACTTAGCGGCAAGCTCTAAATAATTAGAAGCAATAACATAACTACCTTGAGCATAATGAATTGACGCCATTTGTAAGTAAGGTGATGACTGAGTTCCAAATACATCAATTCCATATTGAGCAATACTTTTAGCTTTTGCTAAATTCCCTTGCTCAATCGCCAAGCTTATACCAAGTGTAATTGCATTTAATGGAGGATTAGGTTTATTAAGTAATGTATTTATAACTTGTTGCGCTTGGTTTGCTCTACCACTTTTATAAAATGAATAAGCTGCAATCGACAATATAGCCGTGTTACCTGGATGCTCTAGCATTAACTGATTTAGTTCATGCACTAATGTTAGACAGTTACTTGCGTTTATACCTTCGCACTTTAATTGCTGTGTATTTAACTGATATTTATTAACTAAATCACCCAAAGCACTATATGGATTAACACTTGGCTTATAGTCAATGTGAGCACAACCAGATAAAGTAAGTAGTAAAATAACGTAAAATATTTTCATAGTCCTTGCTCCTGTATGAAACTAAGTAATTGAGAGTCTAAATCAGCAGGTTCCCATGAACGTAATGTATTTACTGGTTCTCGCACCAAATTAGGGGTCACTACAATAATAAGTTCACGGTTATTTTCACTTTTACTCGTTGTTTCGCTTAATTTCCCTAACATGCTTTCGCCGCTACCATTAGGTACAAAATCATGGCTTGAGTTGCTATCAGCGCTTATTAGCCCTGCAATAATTAAAGGTTGACCATCTCTTAACCGAGTAGATGTTTGCATGCTGCGCGTATTAAAAGCGCTGCTATTTAAACTACTTCCTGTGCTTTGTGCTATTTCTGCTGTTAAGGTGGTATCGGGCATTGAAATTACAGGATTTAAATCAAGTGTTATTCGGTCCTTATCATCAACCATTGCACGTACGTTTAATTCAACACCAAAAGATTTAAACTCAGTACCACTAAATACAGACCCACTATTACCTTGCTGTCCGCTAGCGATACCAGATGGACTATATGTGGTTGGAACGGGTACTTCCCCTCCTACTTTAAACACCGCACTCTCACCTGCAAGTACAGTAATAGTGGGTCTAGAAAGCACTCTTGAAATACCTTCTTGTTCTAATAAAGAAAACAGCATATCAATAGCAAATTGAGAAGTGGAAAGTTGTAAATTATTAGTTAGTTGCCCACCAATTAATTGCAATGCATTTTCAATCGTTGACGAACCCGACTCACGATTAGTCATTCCATCTAGACCAAATAACCCTTCTTGCTGTTGATAGCCATTAGAAAGCACGCTAATATCCGGACGCCATTGCTTTAATCTACGTTGGTTAACTTCGTATAATTGAACTGACACTCGGATTTGCGGTAAATCTTCTACTTCAATGCTCGACAATACTTTACCGCCAGCAACTGAGAGTAATGTTGCACGTGCAATATTTGAGTTCACATTACTTAAAGTAACACCTGAGCCGCCGCCATTTAATAAACCACCAGATTCATTTGCTAGTACTTCAATATCTGAATTTTCATTTTGAGTTGAACCGCCCATCATACTACTTTGATCAAGCGAAGAGCCTGGCATTTGGGTTGATAATTCTGGTTCAAATAATTTATTAATCACATTTAATAAACGCACGAGTTCTATTTGGTTTTTAACAGTACCTGATAAGAAAAACACGTCACTGTCGTCATTTGATAATTCATCAACAGAAATACGTTTAATTTTAACCTTATCTGCACCCATTGATTTAATAACTTCGCTTATACGTTCTTCTTTTGGTTTAGGTGCTTGTGTTACTTTTATTAAGTTTATAATCGCTACTTTACCTGAGCTTTGTGAAGCCCCTGCGTTTGAATTATTCAAACCTTGTAAACGCTGTGCAAGCGAGTTAAACACTCCCTGATTAGGATTAGACGTGATGACGGGTTGTGACGCTTGTGAGCTACTTGCATATAAGTAGTTTTTTGCAGCTTCATAAGCAGCATGACGATAATTAATTGTTGGCACTTCACCACGTAGTACAACCGCATGGCGATCTGGAGCAATCGTTAACTGCACATCGGGGTGAATATCATTGAGAGCATTTTCAAGCACGCTGTAGTCTTCGGTTACACCAAGTAAAAATGTTTCAGAGCTTTTATCGTCGTACCATACCATCATTGATGTACGACCCAACTTTTTGGCTAAAATTAACAACTCACGTCCATTAACCACATTTACATCAAGCGTGGCCTCATGACCAAGTGCTATTCGCGAAATATCTCGATTAAACACAAAGCGAGTGTGCGTCCATTTAACTAAGTGCGACACTTTTTGTACCCGCTCACCATTTGCGTTTTCTATATAATCTAAGTTACTTTCACTGCCTATAGCAGTAAATGATAGTAGCAGTAGTATAAAAGTTAATTTTAACATAAGCTTTTCCCTCAATTTGCTTAAAGGAATAGGTGCAATTATTAACCCAAACTTTTTAGCTTTATTTTTTAATGAGTTATGCTTTATTTAAATGACGATTTTGATTTTGATTAGCAAAATGCAAATCAATACTTTGTGAATAAAAGGGAGTTAAACGGTGTCGTTTTAGGGGGTTGAAATGAAGTTTTACTTAAAACATGCACAGAGTGTAATTTATTAACCACTCTGCGCGATTAAAACTTAATGAAGAGCCGCTGTAAATGGAATGCTTTTACAAATTTTCGCTTCAGCTATTAATAGCTCTTCTAGACGTACATCTACATCTGCTTTGTCAAAGTACTCGTAGGCAAGCTCTACAAAAAGGTTTTTATGTTTTTCTTCTGACTCAGCAATCGCGATATAAAACTCTTTTTCTTTACCTTTGGGAAGTGCTTGAGCAACTAACGAAAAACGCTCGTGCCCCCGAGCTTCAATTACACCGCCAACAAGTAAGCGATCCATTAAAAACTCTTCGCGACCATTTCTAAATAATCCACGAATTTGTTTAATGTATGAATCTTTTTTATCGTCACCTAAATTTACGTCACGCTCAATTAAAATTTTAAGTACTTCTTTAAAATGAATCATTTCTTCGAGAGCTAGGTCGGTCATTGCTATAACCAATTTTCGCTTATCTGGGTAGTGAGAAAGCATAGACATCGCCATGCCCGATGCTTTTTTTTCTGCAGCAGCGTGGTCTTGTAAAAAAGTATCAAAGTCAGCAAGCACTACTTCGGTCCATTCAAATGGGGTGTGGTATTTTAATTCAAACATGATCTGTACAACTTAAATAATAATATGGAGATTTTAACGTATTTAATTTAAAAAATCTCGCAATACCAATTAGCTTATATATTAACTCTATTTAACAATATGATAATTGCTAAACCCGTTATGCTAGTTAGGGTCTGTTGATCTTTCAAGGTTAAATTTGCAGCAGTCTGTTTGGTATTTAGGCAAGGCAGAGCCTATACAGTGTGGTTATTCCCCATAAATA